>JAPLTI010000240.1 GCA_026398285.1 Verrucomicrobiota bacterium | reverse complement strand
ATTCGCGACGGTCATTCGACTTTCCACGGCGAGACCGGCAAAAGCTGGCGTCACCCGCAAGGCTTGCAAGCCGTCCTGCGCACCTCGAAAAACGGCAAACGCGCCCTGCTCGTCGCCCACACCTTCGGCAAAGCGTTTCCGAAGTCCGTGCAAATCCCGCTCACTGAAAGCGGATGGAAAATCGAAGAGGCCTGGCCCGAAAAAAATGGCATCCCGACAAGCCTCAAAGGCAAATCCCTGCAACTCGACCTTAGCGGTGAATTCCGCGCCACTGTTGTCAGCCTGCGGCGGGCGTGATTGATTGCGGATTTTTTTGCGTGGCAGCGCGCCTCGTAAACCTTGGGGCATCGTCTCGCATGAGCCATTTTTCAGCCGCCCTACGGGTCGGAGAGGGGCGGCGTTTTTGAGAGTGCGACGAGACGCACGGGGTGGTGGGGACTGGGCGGCGGGGTGGTAGAGCGGATCAGTCTTGGGTCAAGCCGGAGGTTGACCCTCCAATTTAAACGATTGCGCTGCCGCGCGGGGTCACTTGTGTTGGTTGAGAAAAGCAGCCATTGCTTGCGCCGCTTCTTGGGGCTTTTCCATGAGAAGCTGATGCCCGGCACCAGCGATGCTGTGGTGCTCCGCATTTCGGAAGTCTGATTGCATTTGCGCAGCGACAGATCTGTATTTGCAGTCGGCGTCCCCGCTGAGCAGCAGGGCGCTACCCGGATAATCAGGCAGGGCAGACCATTGCGAAGGCATCCGGCCGGAGCTCCAGGTCTCGAGACATGCCGCCATGCGGATAGGGTCACGCCGTTGGCGGGAGGTCACAAAATTTTCTAAATCGTCGCCTAGTCGAGCCGGGGATGCAAAGACCGGTTGATGCCACCACTCGCGCAAAAATCCGGCAAAATCTCCGCCCGAGCGGAGCCTTGATGCAAGGGCCGAATCAGAATCCACCCGGCGAGCGCGCTCTGCTTCATCATCGATTCCAGCCGTGGTGGAGATTCCGATAAAAACAGGAAAGACCTCAGGGAAAGAAAGAGCTGTTTGAAGTCCCAAACGCCCGCCCAAAGAATATCCAGCCATTGCAGCAGTGCCCCACCCTTCGGCGGCTACCAAGTCACGCAAGGATTGGGAAAATTCATCCGCCGTTGGACAAAGCCAGCCAGAGTCCTCCTCGGAATGGCCCGGCAGGTCGATCAGGGCGAGTTGCCATTCCGGCGAGTGCACGAGGAATGCATCTGCAAATTCCGCCCAATCACTCCCCTCGCCCAGGAACCCGTGCAGGCAGAGCAAGACACGCCCACCGGTGCCACGAGTATGAAAATTCAATGGACCCATGACATAGAGAGCGCCCTGCAAGCCTCGGTGATACGAAGGTGCAGCGCGTGGTTTTCCGCGCGGTCTGTGCGGCACTCGAGAATTCGCGGCGCGGAATGGCGCTCTGCGAGCAATGTGCGGAGTTCAGAGAGTGAGGCCACCTGATGATATTCCATTCCGAATTGCTGTGCGGCTCCGCGAAATTCCCATGCATGGGGAGTTTCCAGCAATCTCTCCTCCACATCGATCGGCAGAAAACGGAAGATGCCTCCGCCGCCATTGTTGATGACCACCAGCGTGACGGGCAATCCATGCAGGAGCGGAAGGGAATTCAAGTCGTGGAGCGCGGCGAGGTCACCCATGACGGCCAGAAGAGGAGACGCGCAGCCCATTGCCAGACCAGCCACAGTGGCGATATTCCCGTCAATTCCACTGGCTCCCCGGTTGGCAAAAACATTCACCACATCATTCGAAACCGCAGCCACACAGGAATCAAAATCCCGGATCGGCATGGAATTCCCAAGGAACACTGGCCAACTTGTCTCAGCAGTGACATCCGCCAAAGCGCGGAGAATCGCCGGTTCGCTGACTGAGTCCTCCTTAGACAATTCCGCCTCGATTACTGCACCAACAGCAAAATCAGCCCGGCGCCAGGATTCGATCCAAGTGTCGGCAGCCTTCGGCAGAGCAAATGAATTCACCGATTCGCAAAACGGCTGAATCCCGACACGGAGAAAAACGGGATGCTGATTCCAAGGATCAAGCCGCTCGGGGAACATCCGCACCTGGAGGCAGTCGGCTCCGCGACATGCCAACAACCATTTCCCGATGCGCTTCGAAACAAGCGCGCCCCCGAAATGCAGCACTCGCTCCGGCGGAGGGACATCGTGGCGATGGAGAATCCAATCCGCGTGACGAATGATCCCAGGCAGCAAACGCGCCCCTGACGCGGCATCGGCCAGGACCGGCCAGCCCAAATTTTTTGCCAAATCCAAAATGGCGCCGACTTGGTTCTGCTCCCCGAGAGGCAATCGACCGATCACGACGACGCCGCGACCGGATGCGAACCTCTGGAAATCAAAATCGGATGGCCAATCAAAAGGAAATGAATTCGCAACCCTCGAAAACTCGATTTTCTCATCAACCGCAGCAACCCCGCTTTCGAGTAAAGGCTCGCGAATCGGAAAATTCAAATGCACTGGCCCCGAATGGTGACCCATAGCTATCGCAACAACCTCTGAAAGCACATCAGAGAGACGCGACAAGGCTTCCGCATCCTGCGCACATGGCAGATCCACAGCATAACGGACAAAACTTCCGAAGAGACCGGGTTGATGAATCGTTTGGTTGGCCCCGGTGCCCCTCAACTCAGGGGGACGGTCGGCTGTCAGAAAAATGAGCGGAACATTCGAGTGGAAGGCTTCGACACAGGCAGGAAGCAGATTTGCCACGGCAGACCCGCTGGTGGTCACGCAAACGGCAGGGCGTCCGGTTGCCATCGCCCATCCCAGAGCGGCAAAGGCCATGCCGCGTTCGTCGTAGTGCGTGGTCACATTGTGCCCGCTCAAGGCAGCGGCCAATGGGGCGCTGCGCGCTCCAGGGCTGAGAAAAAATCGATCCGCGCCAAGTTGGCAAAGCCCATCCACGAGCATCTGCCCCCAGGCGCGATTGGACGCAACACTGCTCATGCCGAAAGCACATTCAAGACGCCCGAGATTTTATCCTCGAGTTCGAACCACTCACGCTCGGGATCAGAACCTTCGACGATCCCAGCCCCTGCGAAGACCTCGACCCGGGAGCCCTTGGCCAGCATCGAGCGAATCGCTACAGCAAATTCGGCGGAGTCTTTCGAGACGCATCCAAACGGACCGGCATACCAGCCCCTGTCAAACTTCTCGTGATTGGAGATAAAACGCAGTGCATCGGCAACGGGCGCTCCGCATGTGGCGGGCGTCGGATGAAAGGCTTCAAGAATCGCGGCGTCATCTACCGCCCCGCGCAGCGTCCCAGAGACGGCGGTTCGGAGGTGTTGCACCCGGGAGAGCTTGAGCACACCTGGCTTTTCATCGCAGGCGTAATCAACGCAGAGGCTGCGGAAGGTTTGCTCCAGAGCCTCCACGACAAGGCGGTGTTCCAATTGTTCCTTGGAAAACTTCAAGAGTTGGGATTCCAGCCTTTCGTCCTCGGCGGCATCAAGGCTGCGCGGACGGGTTCCCGCGACGGCCTCGCTCTCCAAGCGGGCTCCCATGCGGCGGTAGAGCAACTCCGGACTCGCTCCCAGAAATGCTCCAGCCGATGCGGAAGGTTGGAAGGAAAAGTGAAAGCACGCCGGCGCCGCTCCCATGAGCACGGAGAGCAAGACATGAGGCGATATCTTTTCCACAAGATCGAGTGTGGAGCGCCTCGCCAAAACCACTTTGCGCAACGACCCCGAGGTAAAGCCCTCCAGCGCGGCATCCACAGCCGAAGACCATTGATGGAAATTCGGCTGGTCCCAGCGCGTGAGAATAGCTGGATGGTGCGGCAGCGGAAACTCTCCAAGAGCGGCAACCCACTCCTCCAACTGATCCAGAGATTGCTCGCCTGCGGCCAGATTGATCGCCAGCAGAGTCCGACCACCGGCATGAATGATCTCCGCTTGTGGAATGAAAAAGTAACGCTCGGGAAATTCCTTCCAACCATCCTTTGGATCGGCTGCTGCAGCAAACCGCTCGCCGCCGAAAAGTCGCACGCCCTCGTCGGCACCATCCAAGAGCGGCAACGAATCCCGCAGGCTGCCTCCCCGCAATTCCCCGACAGCCAGCGTTTGAGCCGCACCGGATCGCGATCTCCAGAAGACCTTGGGATAAATGGCGGCCGCATCCAGCCACAGCGGCGAAAAGCCCCCCAAATCCTCAAGATCCCACTCGAAGCGGCGGATGCCGGAAAAAGAAATCCGCGCCCCCCCCACAAGCCCACGCAGGTCAGGGCGGGTTCCCGCACGAAGATTCGAGCTGTGATGAAAAACCATAAAGAGGGACCATTCTTCCAAAGACCGACGCAGGATGCGATAGGGGAATTAACTCCCGGCGGCAACATTGGCGGCATCATCCATTACGCACCGCAGCCCAATGGTGTTGTGGTTTCCTTTCCCTGCCTGATGAAAACAGGTAGAGAATTTCAGCCATGCCAGCCTCTGCCACACATATTTACCGGCGTCCCATCCGCTTTGCCGACACCGATGCAGCGGGAGTCGCCCACTTCTCGCGCCTGTTGGTAATCATCGAAGAAGCGGTTCATGATTTTTTTCAAAGCCGAGGCGTGCCCATTATAGATACGGCAACAGCTTGGCCTGTCGTTTCCATTCAGGCGGACTACTCGGCGGCATGCCGGTTCCAAGATGAAATCACGGTCTCTTTGATCATGGATAAGATCGGCACCTCATCGCTGGGGTTTTCATTCGCAGCTGCGAAAGCGGATGGCACCGCATGCTTTGGCGGCAAGGCCACGCTCTGCCATATCGACCCCGCGCTTCATGCCCCAGCGCCCATCCCGGCTAAAACAAGAGATGCGCTTGGCGCGACTCCCTAGTAATCGTAACACCCGACCCATGCCGAAAAGTTTCAGCCTTTTTCTCGCCCTGCGCTACCTCAAGCCCAAGCGCACCTTTCTTTCGATCATAACCCTGGTTTCGATTCTCGGAGTCACCTTGGGCATCATGGTTTTAATTTTAGTCATTTCTGTGATGACCGGCTTCGAGCAGGAACTCCGCCGCAAGGTCATCGGCTTCGATGCCCATGTCATCGTCAGCAACGGCGGGGTTTTGGAAAACTGGGAGGCAACGGCGGAGCAGGCGATGAAAAATCCGCATGTCAAAGCCGCCGCGCCATTCGTTCAAGGCCCGGTCATTGTGGAATATCAAAACCGCCGCCTCGCTCCAAAAATTCGCGGCGTCGATGCCGAACTCGAGCGCAAGGTCGTGAATGTCGCGGATTTCATTGTCGATGGCAGCTACGACCTGGATGGCAACAAGACCGTGATCGGCTCGGAACTCGCCCGCGAACTCGGGGTGGGCATCGGAGAAAATGTGACGATTTTCTCGCCCGGCAATTTCAACCAGATCCTCGACGAACTCGACCGCATCGAGCGCTCGGGCGACAAATCCACCGATGTCTCGGCATTGAAGCAAATGATCCTCCCGACCGAACTCGAGGTGGCAGGAATATTTGAGAGCGGACGCTATCTCTACGACAGTGAATTCCTGCTCGTGCCGCTCCACATCGGCCAGGAACTCTACAACCTCGGCGGCGGCGCACACGGCCTTGCCCTTGCCACTACCGACCCCTACCTCGCGAACTCCGTGCGCGACGAGCTGAATACCGCCATGCCGCCACCGCAGTTTGCGATGAGCTGGATCGACATGAACAAACAAATCTTCGACGCGATCCGCATGGAACGAAATGTCATGTTTTTTCTTCTCATGTTCATCATTTTGGTGGCGGCTTTCGGAATCATGAACACGCTCATCACAGTGACCGTGCAAAAAACACGCGAGATCGGAGTCATGAAGGCGCTCGGGGCGCAGACGCACCAGATTATCGGAGTCTTCGTCGCGCAGGGAATGGTCGTGGGTGTTTTTGGAACACTCACGGGACTGGCCATGGGCATTACGATGGTTCAATACCGAAACGAGGTCAGCCGCTTTCTGTCGTCTGCATTGAACATCGAGATCTTCCCCGCCTCGGTTTACCAATTCAGCGAAATCCCGGCCGAGATCGTGACCTCGGATGTCGTCCTGATCTGCGTGAGCGCCTTTGCCATCTGCTCGGTGGCCGCTCTGATCCCCGCATGGTTCGCCGCGCGACTTGATCCCGTGAAGGCGCTGCGACACGAGTGATTTGACAAATCAGGCTTCCTCTATTTGACTCCCGCCATGTCCGAACCAGTCTCCGATCCTCAAGATCCCATGATCCGCGTCATTCTCGTCTCAACAGCCGTGGCCGTCGCCGGGGGCGTCCTCACCACAGCATTCGTCGTGGTGGCGATGATCTCCGCGAATTTCAATTTTCTGAACTGGATGGAATAGCCTCGCCGCCGCCATCCGCCGCGGCGCAGAAGCAACTCCCCAGAAGAATCACCACTCCGGCCAGATAGACCCACATGAGGGCCAGCATGAGTGCCCCCACGGAGCCGTAGATGGCATTGTAGTTCACAATTTTTGCCACGTAGTTTCCAAAGAGGCTCTGCCCGGCTTGAAGGGCAATGGAGACGATGAGCGCGGCCAACCAGACTTGGCGGAAATAAATTCGCCGCCCTGGAGCCAGCATGTAGAGGGCAACCAAGGCGTAAAAAACCAGCCCACCGGCAAGAACATAACGCCCCGCCGCGTAGAGGAGCGTCATCTCGCCTGATGTCGGCAACGGGAGGATGCCTCCGAACCAAACCTGCGCAGCGAGCAGGGTTTTGAGGATCGCCTGCAAAATCGCCGGCACCACCAAACCCAGTCCCAGCGCGCTGGCCACGACGCCCATCATGAGAAGATTTTTCACCGGTAGCTTCCACCAGGGGAGCAATGTCCGGTGCCAAGCACGGTTCACACCCTGCACGAGGGCCTGAAAGAACCTCATGGAACTCCACACAAGCACAAGCAAAGAGACCAACCCCACGCCGCCCCGCGCCCGCTGGAGCGACTCCGACATTTTCCAAACCAAATCCCGCTGCCCGTCATCCATCGGGAAAATTTTCTCAGCCGCCGAAATCGCTGAAACAGGGTCCACAAAAACCGAACCTACCGTGAGCAAAAGCGCCAAGAGCGGGAACAACGAAAACAACGCATAGTAGGCAAATGAAGCCGCCCGCTGCTCCCCCTCGATCTCGCCAAACAGCGACACCGCCGCACAGGTCACACGCCAAGGCTGTGAAAGGAAGGACATCACGCGCGGAGGTTAGCCAGAAGAATGGATCTTGCACAAATTCGAAACGAAGCTCACCAAAGGGTCAATAACCCCTGGGCGACTCCGTTCACGACACTTCCGAGCGAGGGAAGATTTTGTAGGAAAACAAGAATGCCCGTGAAGTTTCCTCCACGGGCACCTTGCTATGAAAACCCCGAACCAACTCCGGGAAATTTTTTTACTTTTTGGCAGTCTTTTTCTTTGAGGGGCGAACGACCACGAAAGATCCAATCGCTCCAGGAATCGCGCCCGCAACCACAAGAACGCCTTCCTCTCCGCGCACCTGAAGGATGCGTAGGTTTTGAACTGTGACGCGCTCATCGCCCATGTGGCCTGGCATGCCCATGTTTTTCCAGACACGACCAGGAGTCGAGCGGTTACCGATAGCACCGTTACGACGATGCATGGTGGAACCGTGACTGGCGGGCTGTCCGGCGAAGTTGTGCCGTTTGATGGTGCCTTGGAAGCCTTTGCCCTTCGACTGTCCGATGATGTCCACAAACTGTCCGATCTCGAAGTTTGTCACCGGAAGCGCAGCGGCTTCTGGCGCGACTTCGCCGTCCGCAAGGCGGAACTCGCGAATGAAGCGCTTCGGGGTGGATGAGGATTTGGCGAAGTGGCCGGTCATGGCCTTGCCCACGCGCTGGGGCTTTTGTTCGCCGTAGCCGATTTGAACGGCGGAATAGCCATCCTTATCAGCGGTCTTGACCTGAAGAATGTGGTTGCCGCCCGCTTCGATGACGGTGGCTGGTGTGACACGGCCCTTTTCATCATAGATGCGGGTCATGCCGAGTTTTTTTCCGAGAAGTCCGATACTCATGGCTTTAAATTAGATTTTGATTGTGATGTCGACGCCGGCTGGGAGGTTGAGCTTGCGGAGCTCGTCCACAGTTTTTGATGTGGGCTCAACAATATCGAGAAGGCGTTTGTGCGTGCGAATCTCAAATTGTTCCATTGATTTTTTGTCAACGTGAGGGGAGCGGTTGACGGTGAAGCGCTCGATGCGTGTGGGGAGCGGGATCGGGCCGGTGACTTTGGAACCGGTGCGCTTGGCGGTTTCGACGATTTCCGAGGCCGAAGCGTCGAGAATACGATAATCGAATGCCTTCAGGCGAATCCGGATTTTCTGACTGTTTTGTGCTGCCATGATTGATAAAGAGCGATTGAGGATTTTTCTTGAGCCCCCAAATCAGCGGAGCGGGCAAGTTAGGGATTTGCCTCATAATGGCAAGCAGTTTTTGAGTAAAAATTCCACGGGCGTCTGTTTAGCGTCTGTTTAACTAGCGGCATCGTCGCTTGCAGCCTGCGCGAGGGCGACGCCGAAGCCTGGCAACTTGGACTCGATTTGCTGCCAGGAGGGGGCTCCGGCAGGCTTGCCGGGATCGGCCTCGTGGATGGAAATCGCCCGCTCAAGACTAGCGGCAAAAAGCTCGATCGTGCGCGCTTCGAGTTCGCCATCAAACTTGAGGGTGTTGATGCGGGCGTCGGCCGAATAAAAGCGCAGCATACCCTTCGCGACTTGAAGGAATTTTTCGACGAGGCCCTGGAACGGGTTCGATGCCGTGGACGCAATTCCCGGGGAGGCGGCGCGCAACAGGCAGAGGGCAACATCGCATGCCATTTTGTTCAGCCCGGCATCCGGGTCTCCCTCCGAGAGGCTCTGGTGCTTGTGGTCGTAACTCTCGGCGATATCGACCTGGCAAATCCTTTCCATGCGGGCCACACGGAAGACATCAGCCATCATGCCGGTTTCCACACCCCAGTCGGAAGGGAATCTCACGCTTTCCGCAACGCTTCGATGCAGGCAAACCTCGCCGCTGATCGGGTAGCGGAAATACTGCAAGGGCGCGAGCGTTTGAGAGAAGCCTTCGAGGCCCTCCATCGCGCGAAGCAGAGGAGTGATGAGAAGCCTCATGACGCGGCCGTTCAGCTGCGTCGAAAAACGGGCACTGAAACCCTTGCTGACATGAAACGCCATATCGGGATGGAGCACTGGAAAGCAAAGGCGCACGAGCAGTTCGCGCCGGTAGTGGAGTATGTCGCAATCATGGATGGCCACGGCTGTCGCATCTGTGCCAGCGAGCACCTTCCGACGCATCACCCCCGTCGAGGCCGACCGTGACATGACTCACAAAACGGGCGTCACGAAGCTCGGCGACGATTGCAGTAAGAGCGGTGGATTTCAAATCCCGTGCATGGCACGGGAGCACAAGCGCAAGTGGCGAAGTGCGGGCAAGTGAGACCATTTCCTCCTCGAGGCTCTTGTAGTCAGGGTTTCCGAGGCGATGAAGAGTCGCAATCGTGCCGTGCTGGTAAAAATCCGCCATAAAGACGCCGCCCACTCTCAGCGCCTGAGCGGCATTGAGCAAGCCCGGGGAACTGATAGCCTGCGGCGATGAGCAAGGCGTCCTTTCCATTCGAGCACTTGGTGGTGATTCATTACCACTGGCGTCCGGGAGGCGTCCGCAGAGTGGTGGAGTTGACGCTGCCTACCATCGCCGTAGCAGCGGGCACATCGCTCAAACGGATCACCCTGCTCAGCGGAGGAATTGAAAGCGAACGCCCTGAACTGGGAACGCTCGGCATACCCACCGATTTCATCCATGAACCGGCCTGCGACTATTTTTCGAATCAGGCAGAGACTCCAGAGTCCATCTCGGAAAAAATACAACGCGCGCTCTGGCGGGTAATGGAGGGCAGTGCCTCCTCTCGCACGCTGATTTGGTTTCAAAATCCCGCCCTCGCCCGAAATGCCATCCTCTGCCGGGAAGTCGCGAAAATCTCGAAGGAAACGGGCGTGGCGCTGATCTTGCATCACCATGATTTCTGGTGCGCCGGCCGCTGGGCGCGCTGGAACGAGCTTGAGCAATGCGGTTACCACGACCTCTCCAGCGCGGCCGACATCCTATTCGCCTCCGCCACACGCTCCGTGCATGCGGGAATCAATTTGCAGGACTTCCAAACACTCAAGCGCTGCTTTCCGGGGAGCGCCTTTCATTTGCCAAACCCCGTTCTGCGCCCCGCCGCATTAAGCCCAGCGAATATCGACGCAACCAGAGCATGGCTGGCGAAGGAACTCAAAAGTGAAGCCCCGCTGTGGATTTACCCAACCCGTTTTCTCAGGCGTAAAAACCTCCTCGAGGCTATTCTGCTCACCCGCTGGCTCAGGCCGGAAGCGATTTTGGCCACTACATCCGGCCGGTATTCGCAAGACGAGGCCAACTACGCGCACGATCTCAAGCAAGCGGCTGCGAAACACGGTTGGCGTGTGCATTTCGGCTTGCTCGACAAGCCGGGTGCGCCGCGCGTCGCTGACCTCTTACAACTCGCCGAAGCGGTCGTGCACACCTCTGTGCAGGAGGGGTTCGGCATGACCTTTGTAGAGACCGCAGCCTCCGGCACGCCCCTCGTCGCGCGAGAGATTCCGGCGGTCATACCAGACCTCGCCGAGATGGGCTTTGAGTTTCCCCAGCTTTACGCGGACATCCAGATCGCACCTGAGCTCTTTGATGTCGAAGCGGAGATTCAACGACTCGCGAGACTGGGCGATTCCGCGAGAGAGAGTCTTCCCGTGCCATTTCAAAAGATATTTCCCAATTTGGCAGCGGATGCCGGAGGTCTATTTTCCTTCAGCCGCCTGACCCGGCACGCCCAGATAGAGGTGCTCTCTCATCCGCCCGCGGAGAGTTGGAGTGCCTGCGAGCGCCTGAACCCTTGTCTGGAAAAATTCCGCAACACACGCCTCGCCCCTACCCCTTGGCCAACTCAGGCACCACACACTCCGAGACGATATGCGGAGGAGTTTCTTAGAATCGCCTCCTGCATTCCTGACGCTCCTCCCGACTTGCCGCTCGCTGCAGAGACGGCACAAATGGAGATCACGTCACAGGCGCTTGGGCCGGACAGCATTTATGCAATCCAACTAGAAAGTTAATGTCCCCGCACTTGCGCCGGCATGAGGAAGTCTTTTTTTTCGGTAAAAATTGCCAAGGAGCAGAGGGCTTCCTATAACCACCGCTCGATCCTTTTTTACTCAATGCATAAACTTGTCCTCATCCGTCACGGCGAAAGCACCTGGAACAAAGAAAACCGCTTCACTGGTTGGCATGATGTCGAACTCAGCGACAAAGGCCGCGCCGAAGCGAAGGCCGCCGGCGAGCTTCTAAAAAAGGAGGGCTTCACCTTCGATATCGCCTATGTGTCGGTCCTGAAACGCGCACTCAACACACTCTGGGGCGTGCTGACCGAACTCGACCAACTCTGGATTCCGATGGAAAAGGACTGGCGTCTCAACGAGCGCCACTACGGTGCGCTTCAAGGCCTCAACAAAGCCGAGACTGCCGCGAAGTTCGGCGACGAGCAGGTTCTTGTCTGGCGCCGCAGCTATGACATTCCACCACCACCACTCGAGAAATCCGACGAGCGCTGGCCCGGTCACGACCCACGCTACGCAGGCATCTCCGAGTCCCAACTCCCCCTCACCGAGTGCCTCAAGGACACTGTCGATCGCTTCCTACCGCTCTGGCATGAAAAAATCGCCCCGACTGTGAAGTCTGGAAAACGCGTCATTATCGCCGCCCACGGCAACAGCCTCCGCGCCCTTGTGAAGTATCTCGACAACCTCACCGAGGAGCAGGTCCTCAAGCTGAACATCCCGACCGGCATTCCGCTGGTTTACGAGCTCGACGCCGATCTCAAGCCGATCAAGAGCTACTACCTGGGCGACCAGGATGCCATTGCGGCCGCGATGAACGCCGTAGCCAATCAAGGCAAGGCCAAGTAATAGACCGCAGGGTGGTGATAGCCCCTTGTTTCGAGTTCACCAATAGATCCTCGGCGCGATGTCTGGAGGCAGAGGATTGGATGGTGGGGCTTCCTGTTTAAGCAGAGATTGCCGCGTTTCCGTTGGGGATTTTCCATACACCCGCGTGAAGCAACGGGTGAAATAGAGCGGATTCTCAAAACCACAGCGGTCGGCGATTTCCTTGATTGCCAGACTGGACCGGCCCAGCAGCGCCATGGCGAGCTGAAGTTTGAGGAGGCGAAATGTCTCCATCGGCGCATGGCCGAGTGATGTCTGGAAAACACGGCAGAGGTGCTTTTCAGTGACTCCGGCGCGTTTGGAAAGTTCGCCGAGTTGCAAGGCGTAATGCGGATCCGTGTCGAGGATGGCTCGCATAAAATTCAAGGACGCGTGAACCTGTTCGGGAAGCCGATCTCCCACAGCAAGACCTTCGTCTTGCGATGGCTTGAGCAGGATGCCGAGCAGACATTCCATAAGCAGGCTCTCCTCTGGCCAAGCGCGCAAGGTCGGCCAAGCCGTTTCGCCATGAGCACCGATGCGGCCGATCAAGTGGCGCAGCATGGGAGCAATGACGGGGTCTGGATTTTTAAACAATACCGGCCACTTGCTCATCCTTGGCCAATCGCCGGGAACAGCTGCAAAATCGAAATGCACATACGCATGTCGTGTAGCGCCTCCCGTGTCCCAACTGTAGGCCTCCTGAAACCCCGGCCGGGCCAAAATTAAACTCCCAGGCGGCACCTTGTGATCCACCGCACCCAAACGGTAGTTCGCCGTTCCTTCGATCATCAAAACCACCTCGTAATCCTGAAGCACACGCGGCGCGAGCTTGTCCCCCGGCCGGTAATGAACCACCGAACCGTAGATATACTTGAGTTCCAAACGCGGCGAAACCGATTGCGAGTCCATGCGGAAATTTTCACTGCATTCACAAGCCGGCGACAAGTTAAAATGCGAATTTTGTGCATATTTAACGAACTCCTGCCCATTGGCAAATATGCCGCCTTCTCTATCGTCTTATCAACCAAACAGGCGGATTTGTGCCTTCCCCAAAGAGCCGCAAATCCCCTCCCCGTCTCCATAAAATCCCAAACACAACAAACACCCCAAAAAACATGAGCGCCGTTGCCGAATCCGATTCAAAACCCCATCAACTGAGTGACTACAGTCTCGTCGGTGTGAATTCCAAACTGGCCGTCGAAAAAGGCCTTGCCGAAGCGGAGTGGTATCAATCCCCAGTGCCGCGTGATGTCATGCGCCAATTGCTCGAGCGCAAAAATGGCCCCGCCATTCGCGACACGATCATCTGGTTCGGCCTGCTCGGACTTTTCGGCTATGCGGGATTCCTCCTCTGGCCGAGCGCCTGGGCGTTGGTTCCCTTCATTGCGTATTGGGTGATTTACGGCACGACCTCGGATTCACGCTGGCACGAGTCGAGCCACGGCACCGCGTTCAAGAGCGATTGGCTGAACAATGCGCTTTATGAGATTTCCTCGTTCATGGTCATGCGCGAGAGCACGGTCTGGCGCTGGAGCCACACCCGTCACCACAGCGACACGATTGTCGTTGGACGCGACCCCGAAATCGCCGTTCCCCGCCCGGCGAGCATTAAAAGCTTCCTGACGACATTTCTCGGCTACCCAGCCGCCATCGCCTATTTCAAAAAAGTGTTCCGTCACGCGGCAGGCAGTCTGGATGCGGAAGAATCGACCTACATCCCCGAGTCGGCGCGTCCCACGATTTATTTCAAGGCGCGAGTCTACCTCGCCATCTACATCGCCGTGATCGCCGCGTGTTTCTACTTCGGCAGTATCCTGCCACTCCTCTACATCGGCCTACCAAACCTTCTCGGCGCTTGGATGATGCCGATCTACGGCTTCACCCAGCACGCAGGTCTTGCTGAAAATGTGCTCGACCACCGCATGAACTGCCGGACGGTTTACATGAATCCAATCAACCGGTTTTTGTATTGGAACATGAACTACCATGTGGAGCACCACATGTTCCCGTTGGTGCCATATCACAACCTGCCGAAGCTCCACGAGGTCGTGAAGCCCGACATGCCGACTCCCTACCGCAGCATTTTCCATGCGTGGAGCGAAATCATTCCCGCCGTTCTGCGTCAGGTCAAAGACCCCGGCTATTTTGTGAAGCGCGTTCTCCCGACACCCACCGTGCGCTCGGCTGCAAACGAGGCGGCAAAAACTATCGTCTCGACCGGCATGGCCGATGCCGAGGGTTGGATTGAAGTCGCCCCTGCAGATGCGCTCCTGCGCGAGGATGTGCTGCGCTTCGACTACGGCGGCAACACTTATGCCGTCTATCGCTCGGGTGATGACCAATACCACGCGACTGATGGCATTTGCACCCACGGCAACACGCACCTCGCCACTGGCATGGTGAAAGGCAACCTCATCGAGTGCCCGAAACACAATGGCCGCTTCGATATGCGCGACGGTTCGACGCAGCGTCCACCGGTCTGTATCGCCCTCAAAACCTACCCGGTCCGCGTCACCGAGGGTCGGATTTTCATGAATGTCTACAAAGCCGGTGGCGAAGGCGCAAAGCAAGCCGCCACGGCCTACAACTTCCGCGTCGTGAGCAACGAGAATGTCTCCACATTTATCAAAGAAGTCGTCCTCGAACCGCTTCCCGACACGCCCAAGCTCAACTACCAGGCCGGCCAATACATCCAAATGTTCATCCCCGCCTACGGGAAGATCTCGTTCGAAAACTTCAATGTTCGCGACCCATTCAACGCCGTCTGGAAGGCAAACCATGTCTTTGACTACGCCACCGAGAACCACGCCGAGGTTCGCCGGAATTACTCGCTCGCGACAAATCCCGAGAAAGACACGCAACTCCGCTTCAATGTCCGCATCGCCACGCCTCCGCGCGGGCAGGACTGCAAAGCCGGTGTGGGTTCCTCGTATGTCTGGAACCTCAAGCCCGGCGACACCGTGAAGGCCTTCGGGCCCTTCGGCGACTTCCTCGTGAAGGAAACCGAAAACGAAATGGTCTACCTCGGCGGCGGCGCCGGCATGGCCCCGCTCCGCTCCCACCTCTCGCACCTCTTCGACACCCTAAAAACCGGACGCAAGGTCAGCTTCTGGTATGGAGCCCGCTCGAGGCAGGAGGTTTTTTATCAAGACTACTTCGAGGATCTCGCGCGGAAATTCCCCAACTTCCAATTCCACACCGCCCTATCCGAGCCGCTCCCAGAGGACAATTGGACCTCGCACACCGGCTTCATCCACGAAGTGCTCCGCCGCGAATACCTCGGCCAACACAAAAACCCCGCTGCCGTCGAATACTACCTCTGCGGCCCGCAGCCCATGATCCAGGCCGCCCGCACCATGCTGGAAGACATGGGCGTTGATAAAAAGGACATCGCCTTCGACGAGTTTTAGGTTTCGATCAGATCAATTTTGAAATCGACTTAACGCATTATCATCCAAGTTGCTAAAGCACTCGCGTGCGTGTGCTCATCGCTTTTTGCAGAAGATTTCTACATTTCCAAATATCAAGGCGCTGGGACTGACTACTAACTCCGGTACTGACCTCACCCCATCTCGAGCGATAAATGCTCGAGCAATCGAGTTTGGAGCGATGAATTTCACGCCACCGAAAAATTTATGAAATCTCCTGCGTTTATCGCATTAAGAGTAATCTTTATACTTTCTACATCCGCATGAATTGCATGCCAGTCGTTTGTTGAAAGCTCAAAAATAGCAATCCTCCGACCCGTTAGATTTTGCTGGTATCGTAAGTTTTGATCTGAAGTCACAAAAACATCAAACTCGGCCTCAGCCAATCTTAACAACTCTCCGTTTTTTAAGCTACTCCACCCTTGTTTGTAAGGATTCGAACAAACATGGCCTTCGAGTAATTTAGCCAAGGGCCAAGGCACGCACTCATCGAGCAGAATCTTCACGCGGCGAACAAGGCGGCTTCTGATCGTTCCAGAACTTTGGAGGCCATCGCTTTGGTAACGGATGGGAAGCATTCCAAGAACTCGGCCAAAGAATAATCCCTCTCAAGATATTCAAAAAGGGACTTAACAGGAACCCTTGTCCCCTTAAAAACAGGTGTTCCTCCAAGAACGTCGGGATCAATGGTGATAAGATCTGAGGCAGTCATCAAGGTATAGATCATCTGATTACAGCCAAAAATCAATATTCGAACTGACCGACATGGCCCTTTTGTGTGCCGTTTTATTGAATGCGGTCTTCTGCTTGGAGCTATTTGAGGCTTCTCCTTTGAAACAAAATGAGAAAAATCTCAACCATGCCGCTCAGCACTCCACTGGAAGACAATTTTACTGATATCATCGCCAAAGCCCAGCGCGGGCTTGGTTTCACCAATGAGGCACTTGCCACGCGGTCGGGCGCGACGATTGCCGAAATAGAAAATCTGAAAGCCGGCATGGTGGATGAGGTGGCACTCCCCAAAGTAGCTTCAGCTCTCGGACTGGGAGCTGATGCCCTTTTCGCCTTGGCGGAGTCGCGCTACAAACCGGAACCTGTCGAGGACATGGAGGGCATGACGTGCTTCAACTCCTTATTCGATGACATGACGGTGAATTCCTTCCTCGTATGGGATCCCTCAACGAAGGAGGCAGCGTTTTTTGACACCGGAGCTGATGGTCAGCCAATGCTGGATTGTGCCGCAAGCCACGGGTTGAAGGTGAAACAAATTTTCATTACCCACATCCATACCGACCATGTTTTTGACTTGGATCGCTTGATCGAGAAGACCGGCGCGCATGCATGGGTGTGCGAGAAGGAGCCACTTGCCGGAGCCGATTTGTTCCACGCCGGACGAGCTTTTCAAATCGGCGAGCTGACCGTCGAAACGCGCCTCACCAGTGGACATGCGGCGGGCGGGGTGACTTATTTCATCCAAGGACTCTCGAAGCCTGTGGCAGTGGTGGGTGATTCGATGTTCGCAGGTTCCATGGGCGGAGGCATGATTTCCTACGCCGATGCCGTGCGCAACAACCGCGAACAGGTTCTCACCCTTCCCGACTCAACCATCATCTGCCCTGGCCATGGTCCGCTCACCACCGTCGGCGAGCAGAAGCACGCCAATCCCTTCTTCGCCGCTTAAAAATTTATGAATGAAACCATCGCATTCGTTGGAGTCGGCCGCATGGGTGCCAACATGGCCCGCCGCCTCAAAGATCAAGGATACCAAGTTACCGCTGTCTACGATAGTCACACTCCACTCGCTGTGGAGTTGGGCGCCGAGATTGGAGCCGAGGCTGCGCAAACGCTGGCCCGTGTGAATGAACTCGCCAGCGTGATCATCACGGTCGTGACCGATGACAAGGCGATGCGCACGATTTTCGCCGAACAGGGCGACAGCCTCCTACTGGGAGCCAAGGGCAAACTTTTCATCAACTGCGCCACCGTCTCGCCGCAGGTCCACCTCGATGTCGAGGCCCTCGCACACAAGGCCGGAGCGGAATCCCTCGAAGCCTGCATGGCCTCGAGCATCACCCAAGCCCGCGAGGGAACACTTTATCTCATGACCGGAGGCGCGGATGCAGCTTTCCGGCGCGCCGAACCGATTCTCAAAGACCTTAGCATTTCCCTGCGCCACATCGGTGCTTCGGGGGAAGCCGCGCAAGTGAAAGCGCTCGTGAACATGGTAATGAATATCAATACCGCCGGACTCGCCGAAGGCCTGGGGCTCGGAGCCTCCCTCGGACTTGATCTCACGATGCTGCGCGAGGTTTTTTCCCAGACTGGCGCTAACTCTCAAGTTCTCAAAACCGATGGAGAGGATATGCAAAACCGCGACCACTCGTGCTTCTTCTCCGGCGCCCACGCTGCGAAGGACAGCGGCATCGCGCTCACCCTCGCCCAGGAAAAAGGCCTCAATCTCCCGCTCGCCGAGGCTACCAAGAAGCAATTCGACCGCATGGTTGCCGAAGGATTCGGCGACCTCGACAAATCCGGCATCGCAGAGCTCACATTCCCCAGCCGAGGCAAGAAATGAGAGCGGCAATGTCTAACAGCTCCGTAACACACCACCCCTTCGGCAATCTGCCCGATGGACGCCAAGCCGATTTGTTCACCCTCTCGAATGGATGTGGCCTTGCGTGCGACATCACAAACTACGGAGGCATCGTCACGGCGATTCGGGTGATGCGCCCCGATCAGTCCGAGGTCGATGTCGTGTTGGGGTTCACTAATCTCGAGGGATATCTCAGTCCTCATCCCTATTTTGGAACCCTCGTCGGTCGCGTCGCAGGGCGGATCAGCGGGGCGAAATTCCAACTCGATGGCCGCGAATACCCGCTCGCCGCCAATGACGCTTCTAATCATCTCCATGGCGGCCCATCGGGCTTTGATAAACAACTCTGGCAAGCCGAACCCTCCTCAAGCACCGATGAAGCCGTGCTGCGTCTCAGTTATCTTAGCCCGGACGGCGATGAGGGCTACCCCGGCAATGTGCGAGTAACGGTGACTTATGCGGTCACTCAAAAAAACGAACTCGTGATCCGCTACGAAGCCGAGACCGACCAAGCCACACCGCTGAGCCTCACGAACCACTCGTATTTCAACCTCGCGGGCGAAGGCAGCGGCACCATTGAGGACCAAGTGCTGCAGGTTTTCTCCGACGAAATCGCATCCACCGATGAGTCGATGACATTGCTTGGCCATCGAGCACCTGTGACCCAAGAGGTGAATGATTTTAACCATCCCCGCCGCTTGGGCGACGCGATTCCCGTGCTTTTGAACAACCATGGCGACAACCACTTCATCCGGCGTTCCAGCAAAGGCGAACTCGTGCGAACCGCTATTTTAAGGCATCCGGCCAGTGGTCTCACCATGACCACCCTCACCACGCAAGAAACCGTGCAGATCTACAGCGCAGCGATCCTTGATGGCACGCTCCTTGGAAAATCCGGCGTCCCCTATATCAAACACGCCGGCCTCTGCCTCGAATGCCAAGGCTGCCCCGGCGCTGTCCACACACCCGCACTCGGCGACATCATCCTTCGCCCCGGAGACCGATATGACCACAAGACGGTCTATGCATTTTCGTTTGAAGAGTAGGCCGCCAGAGATTGTCTACGGCCATGCTGAAGGGTGCCCCTCCGAGATTTAGGAGGCCTTCCTTGCCTCCTGCCGATCTTCGTGCTCGAAGGCATCCTCGAACGAATCCAGTTCACGATTCGTCATTCCAAGACGCCGACCTGTTTCGCGCCATTTTGCGACAGCATTTTCGACTTCACCTAAAATTTCCTTGGCCCGCTGCGGCGTGATGCGGAAGTAAGCTCTGACTGAAAAAAGCGCATCGATAGTGGCATCCGGACCGGTTTCCTCTGAAATCCAAGTCTTGAGTTCTCTTGCCCGTTCAGGAAACGGATTGATGTCAAATGCAGGTGCCAACCGCCATTGCCCATGGCTTGCGTGCAAAAACCCATGATTCCGCAGGTGGTCGTCCACATTGGTGATCAGAATGGAAAATGCGATGCGCCGCCAGAGTTCCTCAATGTCCGATTGTGCATCGAATCCATGCATACGAATGGCATCAACGATCTCTGTGTAGAAATGTTCCTTGGGATCGCTTGATTCCGCCCCGAGAAGAGTTGCTGCAGAAACATACATGAGTCGCCGATCATCAGAGGTGCGATCGAAACGGCGAATCAAAGCAACCGGGAGCCCATCACTTGTAACCAGACGGGCGTCTGCCGCCCTTATCCCTGCTGCCTTGGCGAGCGTCATGGCCAACACCTCTCCCTTCGTTACAGCCCGCTCATCCGTGACGCTGGGAAACTTTCCGATAGCCAACATTCCGTCATCATCGACTACAGTGCATTTAGGCCGCATACCACCAAGCGAGGTGCCTCGCCCCAGCAGATATGCGAGATCAGCGGCCGTTTCGGATTCGGTTTCCACGGCGCGCGTCGCGGCCAGCAAGTGTCCAAGCTCTACAAGCGGCGGAGCTGTCCGACGCCCTGTTTCTGAAGCGCGACAAAAAACGCCCTGCTCATCTTGAAAGCGCAACGCGCCGACACGACTTGAGTCATCGACCAAAAGAATAAAATCCAACTCGTTGAGATACACGCGTTCTGTTTCCTTGCCGGATTTACGAGCCACTTGCCGACGCTTGGCATGATCGCGGAGAATTACCCGCTTGGCCCAGCCATCAGGCTCCGTATCAGCAATCGCCGCACAAAAGACCGAACCATCTTTGGATTTGCGATGAAACTGCGGCCCAGACACCAACTGCAAAACAGGATCCAACGCGAAACGATCCTGCGCCTTGATCCAGGAATCCTCATAAGAAAAAGCCGAGCGTTCGCGGGATCCCGCCACATCGTAATGCAAAGTCCCCACGCGCCGCGCCTCGTTTCCCAGAAAAACCGAAATCGTCCGTTTCATAAGGCCGACTGAGTTTTCTTGATTCGAACGCGCTTGGGCAACCGCTCTTCATCCAAAATCAGCCCGTGTTCGTCACTCCGCATATCAGCTAGATCACCGAAGCTTTCACCAAATCCCAATACGTTAAGCGCCATGGCATACGCTCCCATCGAAACGGCTGGATCTCCCTTTTCCATTCGCGCATAGGTGCCCTTCGCGACGCCGACACGCTCAGCCATCATCGCAACCGTCAAGCGCCGCTTGCGACGGGCTGTCGCCAAATCGACACCGAATTTGGATAACGAGCGCCTCAGACTGGATGGCAGAACGTCGTGAAAAGCTGATCTCATTTAAGAATCAATACACTAAATTTTATAATTTTTAAGGATCAATATATAAAACTTTAAATCTGTTAAAAAAAATTTACAACCCGCATTTTCATCTATCCACGGCCATGCTGGAGGATGGCCCGAGTTTTTAGCCACCCCACCTGTTATTCCCGCACTCCTGTCAATACTGTCTAAAAACTCCGCGTCCAGACGCGCTCACTTCCAAGTCGAGTAGGGATTTTTTACGAGGCAGGAGTTGTAGTAACGGGCCTCGTGAGAGACTTCCTGCCCGACCCAATCCGGCAGGTTGACTGGCTGGTCTTCGCGCTCGAGTTCGATTTCCGCGACCATGAGGCCTTCATTTTCAGCATGGAAGATATCCACCTCCCACTTCATGCCGTCGTGACGGACGATGTAGCGGGTTTTGTCGATGAGAGGACGCTCGCACAGGGCCAGCATGAGTTCTGCATCGCGCACGGGGATGTCGTATTGGAGTTCCAAGCGGGTGATGCCCTCGCGGGCGCCTTTCACGGTGACGGTCGCACGCTCTCCAGCGATGCGCACACGCACGCTCTTGCGGGAGTCCGAGCAGAGGTATCCCTGCGAAAGCCGCTTGGGAGAGCCCTCAACCAATGAACGCCAACCATCGCTGACGATGAGAAATTTTCGTTCGATCTCCAAGGGTTCGGCGCCGGGATTGTTCATGCCGCTTGAATAGCGATTTTCGCCGGGGATGGCGAATGCTTTGCCGACCGGATTCAAAAGGATTTGAGATCAAAAGGATTTGAGATTGCCCGCTATGGCGAAGCGCTTCAAAGTTCCCGCATCCGCACGCATGCATCCGTTCATCCTTTTACTACTTCCAATGGTTCTTGCGACCGCATGGGGACAGGTCTCCGCGCCACTGCCCGAGGAGTCGACCCAAGCGGCCATTGAGTCCGTGCTGGCTGATTTTGGTGAGAAGAAAAATGATGAAGCCCTCGCCAAGCTGGAGGCCTTGCAGAAGAAGCTTCCCGACGATCCGCTTGTTCTGAACCTGATTGGTTCGGTCTATACCCGAAAAAAAGATTTTCTCGCGGCAGAAACCTACTTTCGGAAGGCCGTGAAAAAATCCCCCGGTTATTTTCCGGCGCTCTACAACATCGGAGAAATTCTTTTCCTCGAAAAAAAATACACCGAGGCCCGCGAGCATTTTCAGTCCATGAGAGGCACGGATACCGGGAACGAACTGCTGCAGTTCAAAGTCGTGCTTTGCGATCTGGGTCTCAATGAAACCGAGCGGGCCAAGAAGGTGATGAATGCCATCAAGTATCCCGGAAACTCCCCGGCGTGGTATTATGCCCAGGCCGCCTATGAGAACCATGCGGGCAACAAAAAAAAGGCCCGCGAATATGTCGCCGGCGCGAAATATATCTTCGGCCCGAAGACCGCTCTCTTCGATGAAACACTCGATGCGGCGGGCATCAAACTGCACTGATTCCCCAAAACACCACCGACACTATGAAAACCCAGCCCCGTCCGCTCCGTTCCCGCCTCAGCGGTGAGAAGAGACTCAATCCGCCCGATGTGCTTCTCCACGAGAAAGCCCGGGTGCTTGTCACTGGCGCCGGCGGATTCATCGGCAGCGCCCTCGTCCATGCCCTCAACGAACGCGGCATCACGCAGATCATTGTCACAGACTGCCTCGGTGAAGACGAGAAATGGAGGAATCTTCTCCCGCTGAAATTCGAGGACTATGTGCCGGCGGATGAGTTTTTGAGCGGAATCGAGGAGGATGCCGACCATTTCGGACGCTTCTCGGCGGTCTTCCACTTGGGAGCCTGCTCCGCCACCACAGTCACGGACTCCGATTTCGTGCTGAAAAACAATTACGCCTACACCAAGTCCCTTTGCCGTTGGGCGCTCTTCTCCGGAGCGCGCTTTGTTTACGCCTCCTCCGCCGCGACCTACGGCGACGGCAGCGCGGGGATGGATGACAAAGCCGAGGATCTCTCGCGCTTTCGTCCGCTGAATCTCTACGGCTACTCGAAGCACCTCTTCGACCTCCACGCCTCACGCGAGGAAATCCTGCCCGACATCATCGGGATTAAGTATTTCAATGTTTTCGGCCCTAATGAATATCACAAAGGCGACATGCGCAGCCTCGTTTGCAAGGCCTTCGATGAGATTCAGAAAACCGGCCGCATTCGGCTCTTCAAAAGCTACAAGCCGGAATACCCCGATGGCGGCCAGATGCGCGACTTCGTCTATGTGAAGGACGCCGTCGAGATGACGCTCCACCTCGCCGAAAACGAAGACGCCGGCGGTCTCTACAACATTGGCTCCGGAGTGGCCCGCACTTGGGTCGACTTGGCCAACTCCCTCTTCGCGGCCCTTGGAAAAACTCCCAACATCGAGTTTTTCGACATGCCCGAAACCATCCGTCACCAATATCAATACTACACCTGCGCGGACATCTCGAAACTCCGTGCAACGGGCTACACCAAGCCCACCACCTTGCTCGAGGACGCCGTGCGCGACTATGCCGTCAACTACCTCCTGCCCGGAAAACGTCTTGGCGAGTAGCTCTCCCGCCAAACCACGCTATGCCTGCCAGCGCTGCACGAACTGCTGCCGCTGGCCTGGCTTCGTGAAACTCACGGACTCAGACATCAGCGCCATATCCAACTTCCTCGGTCTCTCGGAAATCGACTTCATACAAGAATTCACGCGACTCCGCCCCCGCCGAGACGGACTCGCCCTCACCGACCAACCCGACGGCGCCTGCATTTTCCTCCAGGGCCGCGACTGCCGAATCCAGCCAGTCAAACCAATCCAGTGCTCCGGATTTCCCAACGAATGGAATTTTTCCGGCTGGCGTGAGGTCTGCGAGGCAATCGAGGTATAGCCAAAATCCGATCCCCGCTGGACTATTTGGAGCGCGCCCGCTTGATGATTTTAAATGACAAACGCTCTTCTATCTCAAACTGGGGGTCAGTGTTCATTTTCTCCTTTTTTTCAGAAAAACCATCTTTTAATTACTATTTATTCATTTTTTTAAATCTAAAAAATAGTTTTTGAAAGAAAATGCACACTGACCCCTAGTTTAAGGTGGCTTAAATCGGTTGTGACGGCGGGAATGCATTTCTAAGATTGGCCTCCGTTTAAAAAGGCAAAAATAGACGCGTTTTTCAGGGGCAGCAGTCCAAGTGGAGAGGCGGCCTGGCCTGCTTTCTCAGTTGGCTGGAGATGTCGACACGGAGACGGTTTGGCCGATGCGGAGTGGGATTGGGGGAGTTCCTGTGACTTTGATGCGGACGGGGAAACGGTTGGGGAGGCGCACCCAGTCGATGGTCTGGCTCACTTTGGGGAGGAGATCCACGGTGGAGCCGTCGGGGTCGAAAATGCCCCAGGCTATGCTTTCGATAAGGCCTTCGAAGGGTTCGTTATTTCGACCGATGAATGTGATGGATGCCTTGCCGCCTTCTTGAAGGTGGTGGAGTTGGGTTTCCATGAAGTAGGCGGCTATCCAGAATGAGCTGGCGTCGACGAGTGCGAGGAGTTGCTCGCCGGCGTAGACATAGGTGCCGGTCGAGGTGTTCATGTTTGTGAGGTAGCCATCGACGGGGGCGAAGATTTTTGTGTAGCTGAGATTGAGTTGGGCTGTCTGGAGATCCGCTTGGGCTGCGGCCGTGTTGGCTTCGGCGGCGGCATAGGAATCTTGGGCATTCTGGAGATCGCGGAGGTCGTTGACTTTGGTCTGGTAGAGAGTGGTCTGCCGGTCGAGTTCCTGTTTTGCCTGAATCTGGGCTGCTTGGGCCTGTTGCAACTTGGCACCGCAGTTATTCACGGTGGCGATGTAAGTGGAA
Source organism: Verrucomicrobiota bacterium (assembly GCA_026398285.1). Taxonomy (GTDB): domain Bacteria; phylum Verrucomicrobiota; class Verrucomicrobiia; order Chthoniobacterales; family Terrimicrobiaceae; genus UBA967. Next base: position 3,428 of record JAPLTI010000240.1, on the reverse strand, counting down.
GGATCGATCTCGAAGAGGAGGTCGCCTTTTTTAACCTGCTGGTTGTCGCGAATGGGAATTTGCACGATGGGACCGGCAACGCGACTGGCGATTCCCACGATGTTCGCGCGCACTTGACCGTCGCGGGTCCAGGGTTTGGTGGTGTAGCGGCTCCACATCCCGAGGGAGGTCAGGAACGCAAGGACAACGACCGTGGCCGTTACAAGGAAGGCGGTGCTTTTTTTCATGGAGCAAGACAGAGACCGAAGGCCGAACCGAGAAGGATGACGAGTGCTATAAAAAGCAGCGGAACATTCCAGAGATAACGCGTCCAACCGAGTCGCTCAGCAGCTACAAGGATCATCCAAGCGGCAAGAAAACCGGCCGCGCCTATGAGCATCTCCCACGGCAAGAGGAAGTCCCCAAGTAGAAATTGAGCGGAACTGAACTGGTTCAACATCGATGCCGCCATCCTTTCACCACGGCACATCAGTGGCAAGCCCGTGCATTTGGGTGGACGCGGATAGGTTAGGGATAGGAGTTCGCGCTGCCCTGATCGTAAGACATTTTCGACTCGTAAGCTTGCTCGCAGCTCCGCGTTTTGGAGTTCCAGCGTCCACCAGACTCAACGCACTTGTTGATCTCTAGAAAATCTGGGCTGAAACCGTGAATCGCATACAGAGTAAAAAAATAGCCCCCGACCAACAAAACAGCTGTGGCAACAAGCATCAGCATGGCTTTGGGCGGAAGTATGGAGAGGTTTTCCAGAATGCTTTTAAGGGACATAGGGGAAGCTGGTTAAGGCAGTGAATCGTTTTTTATCTGAAAGGCAAAAGAAAACTTTCGCCTTTTTTCAGTCTAAGGCCCTCTTCGCCTGCTTGATTCCATGGTTATTTTTGAGACGATCGGAGGCGCGTGATTCCATCCAGCAAGAGACCCGTTCGTGTTTTGATCCTGACCGCCAGCATGGGCGAGGGTCACAATACCGCCGCCCGTAATATCCAACAGGCGCTTCAGGCCGAGGCCGGGAGCAGTGTGGAGGTGCTGGTCGTGGATCCTTACACGCGCACAAACCCCGTGGTGAACCGCTGCATCCAGAAGGGGTATGCGGCGGCGATCAATAATTATCCCCGGCTTTGGAAGATGGTTTTTGCGATGCTCAGCCAGCCGAAGGTCATCGAGGGAATGGCGCCGCTTTTGCTGCAGCTCACAAACGCGGTGCATTCGCTGGTGCGGGAGTTCCAGCCGGATCTGATTGCATCCACCTACCCGGTTTTCGGCTACATCATGCAAAGAATCCGGCGAGTGGACCCGGCTGTGGCCATGCCATTTTACATGGTCATCACGGATTCCACGATGATCAACCAGACATGGTATCGCTACCCATGCGACGGAGCGATTGTGGCGGATGAACCCACGGCGGAGGTTCTGCGCAATGATGGCGTGGCGGAGGATAAAATCCATGTGCTGGGTTTTCCTGTCGGCCTGCAATTCGACGAATTCATCCCAGCGCCGCCTCCCCACGATGGCAACTGGCGACTGCTCTTTTTTCCAGGCGGTCCACTGCACCGAGCCTTTGAAACGCTAAACCATCTTTCCACGATTCAGAAAGCCAGTGTCACAGTCATCACCGGCCGGCGGCAGGATGCCCATGCAGCCCTTTCGCGTGCGGGTCTGCCAAAGCGGGGGCACCTGATCGGTTGGACCGACAAAATGCCAGACCTCATGGGGTCGCATCATATTTTCATCGGCAAAGCCGGCGGCGCGACCGTGCAGGAGGCCATCGCAGCGCAGATTCCATTTGTCGTGAACCACATTGTTCCTGGCCAGGAGGAGGGCAACATCGCACTCATCCAGCAGACCGCGATTGGTGCCCTCGCATCAAACAGCCCTGCGGACATCCTGCATATTGTGAAAGGCGCGATGGCCAACGAAGCCGCTCTCTGGAGGACATGGCGGAAAAACCTAGTGCAAATTCAAAAGCCTTCCGCCTCGCGCGCCATCGCCTCGTTCCTTCTGAAAAGGGCTGTCGCGCGGTAGCGCGAAGTCGTAGGAGGGTCGACCTCCGGCTTGACCCATTCTTCAGCCGCAAAGCGGCGTTTCTTCTAGATACAATGGCGGCTCCGCCGCGCAAATGGGTCAGCGGCGGCGCGCCGACCCTACCTTGCATGGACGAGCGCACTGTCGCGCGTTTGCTGTGGCGGCGTCTCTATGAGCGACTGGGGTGGGCACCGATTCGGCAGTCATAGACAGCCGCTACAAAGCCGCGCGGCAGCGCGAAATCGTTGGAGGGTCGACCTCCGGCTTGACCCATTCTTCAGCCGCGAAGCGGCGTTTCTTCTAGATACAATGGCGGCTCCGCCGCGCAAATGGGTCAGCGACGGCGCGCCGACCCTACCTTGCATAGACGAGCGCGCTGTCGCGCGTTTGCTGTGGCGGCGTCTCTATGAGCGACTGGGGTGGGCTCCGATTCGGCAGTCATAGACAGCCGCTACAAAGCCGCGCGGCGGCGCGATTCGTAAGTCAGGGCGGAGGTCAGGATGTCTGAGGCTGCTGCTGGGTGAGGCAGTGGAAGGCTCCGAGACCCCAGATGAGTTCGCGGCAGTCGATCGGAACGATGCGGCGAGTGGGGAACGCCTCGTGAAGAGCGGAGACCGCCCATGAGTCGTTGTGCTCGTTGAAGACAGGCAGAAGGACGACCGAATTCGCGATGTAGAAATTAGCGTAGCTCGCAGGCAGGCGCTGGCCGTCCCGCATGATGCGCGTGGGCATGGGCAGCGTGAAGACATGGAGCGGTTCGCCATCCGCCAGACGCATGGTATGGAGGCGGTCGAGATTGCGCTGGAGCGGTTCGAAGTTTGGATCGTGTTCGTCCTCCTCCACAGCGGTGATGACGGTGGATGGGCCGATGAAACGCGTGATGTCATCGACATGGCCATCCGTGTCATCGCCCTCGATGCCATCGCCGAGCCAGAGAATTTTTTTAACCCCGAGTTTGTCGCGTAGTTTTTTCTCGATGGCCGTGCGATCGAGCGTGGGATTGCGGTTGGCATTGAGTAGACAGCTCTCGGTGGTGAGGAGCGTGCCTTGGCCATTGGTATCGATCGAGCCGCCCTCGAGGATAAAATGCTCGAAGTTGAAAATGGGTAGGCCCAGAGCCTTTGCCACGGCGGGTGGCACGGCGTTGTCTTCGTCGAAGGGCGAGAGTTTGAAGCCCCAGGCGTTGAATCCAAAATTCAGCACGGCGAGCTGCGGGGACTTGTCGCGTTTCACGAAAATGGGCCCGTGGTCGCGGCACCAAGGTTCGTCGGTGGGAATATGGAAATACTCGACGCGCTCCGGCGGACAGGAGCGCAGGAGCTTGCGGACAGTCTTCTCCTGCTCCGCACCGCTGACATTGATCCGAACGATCTCCGACTCGGCGAGCGTCTCCGCCATTTTCACGAAGG
>JAPLTI010000176.1 GCA_026398285.1 Verrucomicrobiota bacterium | reverse complement strand
GAAACGGCATTTCGTTGAAAAAAGTGCTCAAACCAATGGCTGTGGTTCTAAATTTTCGCGAGCCATCTTGACTTGTAGCGGCGTCTCTATGAGCGCCGAATCGTTGACCATCGACGGTCGCAGACTGCCCTCTATCAGCATGCCCCCCAAAAGCATTTAGATTTTGGTATCAAAATAGAGTTGAGGCATTTCCGTCAACCTTCTGGCAACGACTCCAAAAACAACCTTGCCGCAACTTCCGGGATTTCGCTTGACCCCGCACCCGCGCTCCGACAGAATTCTAGAGTCTGCTCTACTCGTCTGCCGTGAACGAAGCCCCACTGACCCAGCTTCCAGCCAATCTGCCTGTTCCCGAGGACGATGGCGCGTGCGCCCACCTTCTCGGTAGTCATCTTCCCGACCTGTCTCTGGTCTCTACTTCGGGTTATCACATCAACCTCCGACACCGGCAAGGGCTGACTGTGCTCTATGTGTATCCACTGACTGCTCGTCCCGGTGTGCCGCTTCCCAACGGCTGGGACGAGATTCCCGGTGCGCGAGGCTGCACTCCAGAGTCATGCGCTTTTCGCGACCATCACACCGAGATTCGACAGCTTGGAGCGGAGGTCTTTGGCCTCAGCACGCAGTCCACCGATTACCAGCGCGAGGTTCGCGAGCGACTTCATCTTTCTTTTGATTTACTCACCGATGAGGCTTTCACCTTCACCGAAGTGCTTTCGCTACCGACCTTTACAGTTGCGTCTATGCGCCTACTCCGACGCGTGACGATTATCTCGAATTCAGGCGTTATTGAGCGCGTCTTTTATCCCATCTTTCCACCTGATAGACACCCAGCAGATGTTGTCTCTTACCTCAAAACCCGCAACGCCTAACCATGCGCTTGCAGCGAGCGGGCGCGGTTGTCACGGCCCGTGCTTACGTCGTCGCCTTTCCACGCGCCATGCGCGAGCCTCTGATCGCGGACGTTAGCCTAAGAATAATCCGCCTGATTCAGACCCTACCGCAATTTCAGTATGAGCGAACAATCCAATTCTGAGCGACCTCCATCCGTAGTGACTGGCGTGACATGGTATTCGCCGGATGAGTGGAGCATCATTCCAGATCATGTGGCAGATCCCGAGACATTTGACTACCCCTATCAAGAATGGTTGAATAACGCAGAGAAAACCGTAAAGCGGCTTCAAGATGCAAAAACTCGCGTTTATCGCATTCCTTTTCGCATTGATGATTTCCTTGTTTGGTGTCGCCAGAAGAACAAACAACCCAATTCAGAAGCAAGGTCAGAATATACCCACGCTGAAACTAAAAGAATACATGGCTAACGAGCCAGTGGACCTAATCCCTATGCCTTCGGCACTTCTGGCATTTCGCCTGCGGGGAGCAGGCTCGGATGCCAGAAGCAAGCAGGGATAGGTCACTGGAGACGTTAGGCAAAAAAACATGATAGGGATGTTTCTCTATATCAAAGCCACATCGAAACATGAATCACCGAAGCGAATTTCAGATCAAAACACGCAAGGAGCTTCTTGATGAGCAGATCCTTCAAGAAAAGGGCAAGTTTGAGTTTGATATACTTAGTGCTAAAGAGACGGATGCATTGCTTTCGCGAAGCCTCGGCCGAATGCGATGCAGCGGGTGGGTTCTCAGAGGAATCGAGACGCACGGATTTATTATCCTGACACACCGATATGTATTCGAACAGTCACTCCAGAATGAATGATTCAGAAATAAAAACTGAACCTAAGAGCCAACGACCATACATGTCACGGTCTGCGCTTGCGCACAGCCCGCGCCATGTATGGTGCGGCTCACTTTTGACATTGGAAAAGCAAATGAAGACCTCCGATAGCAAGATTGTCGCAGATGGGATGGGCCGAATTCGTGATTCTGAAGGATTTCGCATCAGAGAAGAAGAAATCAAAAGTCAATTGATTCAGTCCAGACAAGGAGAGATATCATCTGCTGGATGGCTCCGCCGAAGACTTATCCTATGGAGGATTCATAGCCTTGCTTCAAAAATGGCTCAGAAAGAACTATGCCCATCTGAGGCGCTTTACCTGAGGACGAAATGAAACAAAAACCCCAACGGACACATATACATGTCCCGCGCCGAGATAATCACGAGGAATCAGGTGTATTTGATTTCACAATAATCGCGGGATAATTGGGTCGGGGCACGGTGGGATTGTAAGAAACATCCGTCAGCTTCGCCCGACGCAGTGGAAGGCTTCGAGCCGTAGGCGAGAAGCTTGGAACGGAGTCGGGCGAAGCTGACGGAGCGCCGGGCCGCAGTTTATGTTTGGCACAATGCAAGTATATCAAGCTTCATTGGGGCCGAATGATCGGCCATGTCCGGGCAGCGATTGCGCCCAGTGCAAGGGATGCGCCATTTTGCACAAGCACGGGAGTTTCCCCCGTTGGCGCGGAGTGGATGGAGAGTGTCCGGAGGTGGTTCAACGCTACATCTGCCCGCGTTGCCGCCGCACCTGGAGTGTGATTCCGCCAGGCATGATGCCCTATCGCTCGATCGAGGTGGAGCGCTTCGAGGAATTGGCCGACAGCCAACTCGGTTCGACCGGCGGAGATGCAAGACCTCCGCCGGCCACCGAGAAGGAAGAGGAATGCATCCGGCGGGCAATGAAAAAACTGTCGGAACGCATTCCCCTCCTTTGCGGACTGCTCGGCCAGCAGATGCCCGCGCCTGTCGGCATGGACATCGGTTCTTTTTGGCGGGCCCTTCGCGAGTTGGGCTCGACGGGTGAAATCCTGCTCCGTTTGGCCCGCGACTTCAAGACCTCGCTTTTGCGGTGCTATCGCAGCCTGCTGCCGCATTGGGAGCGGGAAAAAGCTCTCGCCGGGCTTGTC
>JAPLTI010000287.1 GCA_026398285.1 Verrucomicrobiota bacterium | reverse complement strand
GGACGGTCATCACATCGGTGTAGGACGTGGGTGCCGTGGCGTGTCGGAGAATGCGGGTGCGATCAACGCCGTGCGCATCGCATTGTCCGTGAATCCAGTCCCCATAGGCATCCGCACCGATCAGGCCGATGCCTGCGAGCGGAAAAGGGGCTCCCAATCGGGCGAGGTCGAGGAGCACGTTGAAGGGTCTGCCGCCGTTGCCGGTCGTTTCGGTCAGCATGTTGGCGAGCGCATCCTGTTGCGGATAGGTGTCGATGAATTTCAGTTTGTCGACAATCCAGTTGCCGTCAGCGAGGATTCCTTTGCGGGCACTCATGCGTTTTTGTCGCTGAGAAGGCGGAGAATGGCAGGCTCGTCCTCTTCGAGGTGTGGGTAACGCCCGACATCGGTATTCACAAAAAAGTTGTCGTTCAGGTCGTCATTCGCCGTCGAGACCTCGCCAATGATGCACTCGTCGCTGATCGGATAAAAGGCATGGTAGACACCTGGCACAAGGGTCACACGGGAGCCCGCAGGAAGTTCGATGATCTGGCCGGATTTGACCGTCACGGGTTCGTGATCGATCGGTATCGAGAATTCCCGCTCACCGCTTTCATCGGGAACACCCGCCCAGACCTGAACGGCAAGGCGACCCCAGCGGCAGATGATGTCTTCCTTTTTCTTGCGATGGCAGTGGGCCGGTGTGGTCATGCCTTTCTGCGCATACATGAGCTTTTCGCAGTATTCCGGTTCCTCCGCGAGATTCACCAGAACGAGTCCGAAATTCCGCCAATCACCCAGACCGAAATCGGTCACATCCCAGCGAGGGCGCGGCGGGAGAGCCCATTCGTGGGCTGCAAAACAGGAATGGGCCGAACGGATAAGGGCGTTGATTTCACTGCGTTTCATAGGGAGTTTTTGTAGAGGAAGGTTAAGTCGAGTTTTACAGGAATGCGATGTCCTGCGGGGGAAACAAGGGTCACTCCATGTGAGTCGGGAATGATCTTTTTGACCCGCTCGAAATCACGCGGAATCGCGGCGACAGCCATGATGTAGTTCACGATGGTCGGTTTTTTGGGGTCGAGTTTGGTAAAAGTTCTGAACCCCTCGCGGCTGATGGGATTTGGCTTTTCGGCGGGTGAGATGCCGAGGAAGAAATAGGAAGTCACATCCTCGAGGCCCATGACATTCACATGGCGGCCGTTCCATGGTGCATAGTGACGCCCGCCATTGGAGATCCAGAAAACCGTGCTCTGCAACACGCGGGGATCCTTGAGCGAGAACCACACATAGCCCTCCTTCGGAAAGGCTGCGGCGGTCCATGCAAAATCCGGTCGATCTTGGTGGACCACCTGCACGATGTCTTCGAATCCCCTGCGTGCGGGATATCTGCTGAGGTCGGCGTATCCGCATTGCGCGAGCGGGACGCGGTCCAGACGATTGAAGGTGGCGGAGGGTTTGAGGCAATTGTAACCTCCACGCGCGGGTTCTTCGAATGTCCCGGGAAATGTCCATCCTCCCGTTATGCGGCTCGTGCTGATGTGGCCACTGCCCTCCTCATCCGGAAATTTCAGCGTCGCATGGTGGCCCAAGGTCATATTTCCTTTCATACCGCTGAGCACATGCCGGGAGTAAATCGTCGTCTCGCCATTTTTGAGGCTCAGGAATTTGTCTGCATGTCCGGCCCGGTCTGTGGTTTCGAGCGAGAGATGCAGGTCAACGCCGGCGTCGCTGCGCTTCAGCGATTCGAAGTGCCAGTTGGCATTGGCCGTTTCACCATGGGGTTGGTGCGACTCGCCTCGGTAGGGTTTCTCATCCTCACCGAATGGGGAGCAGAAAAAATCTCCGCGCAGAGCCTTCAGGATTGAAGGCGTGTCGGCCTCCATCTTTTCCTCCGCCCATGGGGCAACAGAAAACGGAGCAACCTGCTTCGATCCGAGTTGAAAGGTGACCGGAGCCAAGTGGCCGCCAAGCTGCGTAATCGCAGCATTCACGGTGTCCGAGGAAAACTCCCACGATGGCTGGCCGTGAATGAGTGCGGTTTTCACAGGGTGGGGGATTTACAGAGTAACGGAGCTTTTGGTTTCCTGGGATTTTAGTGCGGCCTCGAAGAGTTCGTGGCTGCGAACCGCTTCCTCGGGAGTCACGCACCCGAAGCGGCCATCCAATTTTCCGGCGCGTTCGGCGATGTAGGCCGCCCACATTTGCAGGAAGCAATCCGGGAAGCCGGGCTCGAAGATGCCGCCAGTGATGGTCGGGAACGGGCCGTTGAAACCGAGGTCGGTCTTTTGCCAGAGTTGTTCCTTGCCACGCTGGAAGGTCCACAGCGTCTTAGGCTCCTTGGTGCTGAATTTCACGCCACCATCGGTGCCGAGGATTTCAATGAACCATGTGTTCGTCTCGCTCGGGGCAAGGCGCTTCATTTCGAAGCGAACCGGGACCTCGCTGCCGTCAATCTCCACTTCGGTGTGCAGCATCGCGTTGTCCCAGGTGTCGCAGGCGGCCATGCCGCCTTTGCCATCTGGGCGCTCGTGGTAGATTTTTTGCAACTGCGCATACACGCGCTTGGGATTCCAGCCGAGGCGGAATGGCACATGAACGGCGTGCATACCGAGGTCGCCCATCACTCCGATTTCGCCGCAGGTTTTGACCTGGCGCTTCCAGTTGGCGGGCTTGGTGGGATCGAGGTCGCTGCTGTGGTGGAATCCCGAATGGATTTCCAAAACCTTGCCCAGCTTGCCTTCGCGGGCGATTTGATAGGCCCGCTGTGCGCCCGGCAGGAAGGGGAACTCCGAGCTGCAACGCACAAAACGGCCGCTGGATTTCGCCGCATCCGCAATCGCGCGGGCGGCTTTCAGGTCGATGCCAAAAGGCTTCTCGGCGAGCAGGTCTTTTCCGGCTTTGAGCACATCGAGATAAATCGTCTCGTGCATGTTGTGAGGCACGGCGACATAGACGACATCGACATCCGGGCTGGCCAAGAGTTCGTGATAATCTGCGGTGAGAAGTTTCACCGAAGGAATCCGGCGGAACCACTCGCGTTGCTTCTCCGCCAAGTCGCAGACAGCGGTGAGTTCCGCATGGACAGGAAAATTTTCCAAAACAAACCAGCGTGAGAGCGCGCTGGCCACCTCGCGGCCCATGAGACCGCCACCAATGATTCCGATGCGAGTCCTGTTGCTCATGTTTTTATTTCAAAAATTTTGCGGCTTCGTTTGCTGTGGCTCCATCGTGGACGATAGCCATCAGAGCGGCCACCATGCCGGCGGGGTTTGGGTGTTGAACCACATTGCGGCCATACACGATGCCGGAAACGCCCTGCAGCATGAGCGCTTCGGTGCGGGCCAAAATCTCCGCATCCGGCGCCTTGCCGCCTCCGCGAACAAGAACTGGAATGCCTCCAGCGGCTTCGACGACTTTGTGGTAGATCGAAACATCGTCGGTCGGATCGGCCTTGATGACCTCCGCGCCGAGTTCCACCGCCTGCCGGACGAGGTGTTGGATTTT
>JAPLTI010000201.1 GCA_026398285.1 Verrucomicrobiota bacterium | reverse complement strand
GAAAGGCCCATGGATTTCCAGCCTGTCTGCGCTGCATGGACGGATCGACCCGCGATGTCACGATCGATGCTTCGTCCACAAGTGGCGGCGAGGTCATTTACTGCGCAATCAACGACCGTTCCGTCCAGCGCCGCACAGAAGATCACGCCCGCGCCCAAGCCGTATTTTTTGAAAAACCGGCTGAGGTGATTTTTACCCAAACTCTGGAGGGAGTCATCACGCAGTGGAGTTCAGGAGCCGAGCGGCTCTATGGGCTCAATGCCAGTGAAGTCCTTGGAAAAAAACTCCCTTCCAGCATGTCGCTGCAACCCGAGGCTTTTCAAACAGCCTTACGCACCGTTCAGAAGAGCGGCGAATGGTCGAGCGAGATACGCATCGGAGCGAATCACGGTGGGGAAATGGAATTATTCATGCGTTGGGTTTTGCTCCATGCCGACAATGGAAAGCCGGAGGCGATCCTCGTTTTGAGCGAGGATGCAGGGGAACTACGCCAACTCAAAGAAGACAGGCTTCGCTCACACCGTCACGAGTGTGTCGGAACTCTGGCAGGAGGCATCGCTCATGATTTGAACAATGTCCTACAGCCGATCTCGATGTTTCTCGACCTGCTCCGCCATCGGTTGCCGGACGCCGAGAGTCGGGAGATGCTTGATGCCGTGGAGGCGAACCTCCGCCGTGCGACAGAGCTCGTGCGGCAGATTCTCACTTTCTCCAGCGGTGTCCGCGCCGAGCAACGCGCAGTGGATATTCCTGAACTTATTTCCGAGGTCACAAATTTCATCCGTCCGACATTTCCAAAAACCATCCATCTCCAAGTCTCGGTGCAGGAAAACATTCATGCCGTTCTGGGCAATCCGACCCAAATTGAACAGGTGTTGCTAAACTTCTCCGTCAACGCCCGCGACGCCATGCCCGATGGAGGTCGGCTCAGACTCGAAGCCTCGAATTTCCGAGTCGACGAAAGTTTCGCAAAACAGCACCCCCAAGCGAAACTCGGCAACTACGTGCGAATCACAGTGAGCGATACCGGCCATGGCATCCCTCGCCCTCTCCGAAAAAAAATCTTCGAACCTTTCTTCACCACCAAGGGTCCGGAAAAAGGCACCGGCTTGGGCCTTGCCACAGCCGTTGGAATTATTCGGAACCATGGAGGCTTTCTCACACTAGATACCGAGGAGGGCTGCGGCTCCTCATTCCACGCATTCCTTCCTGCATCCCTCGCCCCTGCCGAGCATCGTCCCGCATCCGCCCCCTCCACAGAGGAGCGGCAAACCTCAGGCCATGGGGAAACAATCCTGCTCGTAGATGACGAGTCAACAGTGCTCAAGGTCATGACCCGCTCGCTCGAAAAATCCGGCTACTGCGTCATTCCCGCCGAGGATGGCGAGCAAGGATTCGCGCTCTACTCGCAGCATCAGCGCGATGTGCGCTTGGTTATTACAGACATGGCAATGCCAGGCATGGACGGCCCCGCGCTCATTGCGGCACTCAAGAAGTTAAACCCATCCGTAAAGATTATCTGCACAAGCGGATTCGGTTCATCTGCCGGAAAAAACTCGGTCAATGAACTCGGCGTTCACGCCATTCTTTCGAAACCCTGCAACTCGCGGATCATTCTTCAAGCGATTCAGGATGCCCTCTCCACACCACCACCGTCCTCCTGATTTTTTTATGCCGGACAACAGATCAAAAAAAGTAAACCTCGGAGCCATTCGCATTCTTTTCCTCTCCTGCTTTGGAGCGCTCTTGATTCTGGAGATTGGTCTGGCGCTGCTGGCCCTGCGATACAACGCAATCCAGAATGGCATTTTGGCAGATCAGGCTGTGCTCTTGAGAGGAAGGGAGGTCTTGAACGATGCCTTGCGCGATGCCCGCGCGAATTGGAAATCCTCCAACAATGCGGAGTCCGGCAGTCCGCAGGAGCCACAACCCATGCCGGAGAGCGCGGCGAAAGCAGCCGAAAGCATAGAATTGCTCAAAAAACTAAAACGCCCCGCCCTTCTTTTCCCCGCCTCGGACCTCGACCGACTTGATGACATCGCCACAAACAACACCAAACTGCTTGCCGCAGCGCCTCCCTACAGCACGGATCAAAAGACCTTGAGAGAAAAAACCGACAACGGGCTTTCCGCCTTCATCGGAGCGATTGATATCCGGCTTTTCGCTTCGATGCAGGAATTCCGCCGCGAAGTGGAATTTCTGGAAATGATCATCTGGGGTCTTATTCCGCTGTTAATCTTGAGCACTGCCGCCTTTGGCATTCTCCTGCTCACCAAAGTCATGGAGCCGCTCGTGCATTTGAAAAAACAATCGCGCAAGCTCACCGACAACCTTGCCAGTCTCCAGAATGATTTGAAGCTCGCTCAAATGGAAAAGAGCCCGTCTTTGAATCCGCCGCATAGTGCACCAACTCCGATGCCCGCGCCTCAAGAGTTATCCACATCTGAGACAGCGGATGATGTGACACGCACGCCTTGATAAGCCTGCTACAAAGCCTGTGTCGTTTCTCAATCCAGTCTACGCCACACTCACGATTCTTCTCGAAGTGGTGGGCATTGCCCTCGCGATGCGGGCCATTCTCATCGCTCGGACTCCCCAATCCGCCATAGCCTGGGCAGGCGTGCTGGTGGTTTTGCCAATCATAGGCATTCCCTTGTTCCTCGTTTTCGGCGAGTCGCGATTCGCCGGTTATTTACTGGCTTCAGCCTCACATGCAGGCCCGCTTCATGATGCCATGCAGGCGATCATCCGGCACCTTGACGGCTATAAAACGACATGCCGTGGCATTTTCAACGAGCCGGCCCGGATGGCGGAAAATCTCTCTCGCCTGCCGGCCACGGGATCAAACCATGTGCAACTCCTCATCGATGGCACGGCGACCTTCGATTCCATTTTTCAATCCATCGATGAGGCCACCGAATCTGTCTGGGTCCAATTTTTCATCATTCACGACGACCGTCTCGGACGCACCCTCGCCGAGAAGCTCACCGCAGCCGCCCGCCGGGGTGTGCAATGCCGCGTTCTCTACGACCAGGTGGGTTCAAAAAGCCTCGCCTCCTCATGGGCTGAAAACCTCCGCCGCGAGGGGATCTCCGTGGAGGCATTCGTCACGAACCGCCAGTTTGGCCGAAACTTCCAGATCA
>JAPLTI010000268.1 GCA_026398285.1 Verrucomicrobiota bacterium | reverse complement strand
CCGCGCCTTCCGGCGGAGGTCGAGTTGCTCTTGCTGCGGCCGCTTCCGAAGGAAGAGAAGGGGAAATTCGGCTTCAAATGGTTCCTGCCTGCCATTCGGAAGCACAAGAAAGTGCTGATCGAGGTTTTCATCGCCTCGTTTTTTATCCAATTGCTCGGGCTGGTAAATCCGCTGCTCACACAGGTCATTATCGACAAGGTTCTGGTCCAAAATTCCATCGATACCCTGAATCTCCTCGGTGTGCTTTTTGTGTTGATCGCCATTGCCTCTGTCGCACTCACAGCGGTTCGGACCTATTTGGTTGTGGATACCTCGAACCGCATCGACCTCGCTGTCGGTTCGCGGATCATGGACCACCTCTACAAACTCACGCTCGGCTATTTTCAGCGCCGTCCCGTGGGCGAGGTGTCGTCCCGCCTGCACGAACTCGAGAACATCCGCCAATTCTTGACTGGAACTGCTCTGACAGTCGGATTAGATGCCATTTTTTCCGTCGTCTACATGTGCATCATGTTTTTCTATGATGTAAAGTTGGCGATCGTCGCCTTGTTGGTGGTTCCATTCATGACCGGAGTCACGCTTTTGGGAGCACCTATCTTGCAAGCGCAAATCCGCCGCCGTTCCGAAGAGGGCGCAAAGTCCCAAGCCCACCTCATCGAAACACTCACCGGCGTCCAAACGCTCAAGGCTGGCAATATCGAGCAACCCTCGCGCTGGGAGTGGCAAAAACGCTACGCCGGCTTTGTCAGCGCAGGCTTCCATGCCGTTCTCACCTCCACGGCGATGAACTCGGCGACCACCCTGTTGAGCCGCTTGGGTGACCTTGCAGTGCTTTGGTATGGAGCGGTGCTTGTCATCAAGGGCGAGTTGACGCTCGGCCAGCTCATCGCCTTCCGGATCATCGCCGGCTATGTCACCACGCCACTCATGCGCCTCGCTCAAAGTTGGCAGAACTTCCAAGAGGTCGCCCTCTCGGTCGAACGACTCGGAGATGTCATTGACAGCCCGCAGGAGCAGAAATCCGATGAGGCAAATAATATCCCCATGCCTGCCATCACGGGCAAAGTGGAGTTCGACAGCATCACCTTCGCCTATATCCCGGGCCAACAACCGCAGTTGCGGAATGTTTCCTTCGAGATCCCTGCGGGTTCATTCGTCGGCGTTGTCGGCAAGAGCGGATCTGGAAAATCCACCGTGCTGAAACTCATCCCGCGCCTTTACAATCCCGACGCGGGCCGCATTCTGGTGGACGACTACGAGATCGCTAAAGTCGAGCTTTACTCCCTGCGGCGCCAGATCGGGACTGTTCTCCAGGACAGCCTGCTCTTCAATTCCTCGGTCTTTTCAAACATCGCCATCGGTGACCCTGACGCCTCGCCGGATGATGTCATGCGCGCCGCTCGGGTCGCTGGAGCGCACGATTTCATTATGAGTCTCCCGCAGGGCTACAACACCCAAGTCGGCGAGCAGGGGCGCGCTCTTTCGGGTGGCCAGCGACAGCGCATCGCCATCGCCCGCGCCGTGCTTCAGCGGCCCCGACTCCTCATTCTCGACGAGGCCACCAGTGCGCTGGATTCCGTTTCGGAGAATCTCGTCTGCCGCAATCTGGCTAAGGAATTCCTGGGCAAGACCGTCTTTTTCGTCACCCACCGTGTGCGCTCGGTGCAGCACGCCGACATCATTCTCGTTTTCGATCGAGGGATTCTCATCGAGCGCGGCCGTCATGAGGATTTGATGAAACTCAAAGGCCACTACCAGTCGCTTTACACAGGAGGGCGCACGGACGAATGAACACGAAGCAAAACAAATTCATGGAAAAGGGCGGAAAGCTCTTTGAGCGACTGATCAAGGCGGTTCCCGCATTGCGCCATGTGCTGCGGCCCGACTCCGACACGATGGTTCTGCGTCAAACGCATTTCTGGTCGAGGTCTATCATGTGGACCATCATCGGCACATTCATCGCAACTGTGGTCTGGGCCTGCCTCGCTCCGATCGACGAGGTTGTTCACGCAACTGGCAAACTCGAGCCACGCGGATCGGTGCGCGATGTGCAGGCCCCAGTTGGCGGCGTCGTCGAGGAATCGATGGTCCGCGAAGGTGACTCGGTGAAGGCAGGACAGAGTCTTGTCCGCCTCGATTCCAAGGTCGCCGCCGCCGAGGTGAAGTCCCTCGAAGAGCGTCTGGCCTCGATGCAAATGGAACGGGAGTTTTACGAGGGCCTCTTCAGCGAGTCTGTGGCCTCCGAGTCCGCGCCCGAGAGCGTCCCCAGGGAAATCGCCGATCTCGCGAAAAACCGCACCGCGCTCCAAGCGCAGAACAAACTCCTGCGCCGCCTGCGCGATGAGACCGGCAAACTTCACGCCGCCATCCTCGCCTCTGATTTGGCCCCCGGCAAAGCGGGAACGGCCGATCCCGTAGCCTCGCAACTCGCCGCGATGAAGGGTCTCGTGGAAGGCGAATTCGCCCGCGAACTCACGCTGGAGGCCGATCTCGACAACCTCAAGTATTTCGCCAACGAGCTGACCAGCCTCTCCGAGCAATACCTCCGCTCCAGCGAGCAGCTCGCGGAGTTGCGGAAAATCGAGCAGAATAAAAAACTCGCGTTCGAGGCCTTCACCAAGCTGAACCTTGAGGGCAACCTCTCTCGCGTTGATTATCTGGCCCGCCAGTCCGAGTGGCTCAATGCCACCGCGCAGGTCAAAAATCTCGAAGCACAAACCCAGAACATCCCGACCGTTTTTAAGACGGAGACGAACACTCGCATTCAAGAAAACGGCAAACGCATTGCCGAAATCGATGCCAACCTCACCAAAGTCCGGCTCGAAAATATGCAGCGCATTTCCCAAGCCGAAAGCCAGCTCGCAGCCGCGCGCGAAACCCTCACCCGCCACGAAATCAAGTCCCTCTCGGACGGCATTGTTTTTGAAATGGTGGCCACCAAGCCCGGCACGGTAGTCGCCGCCAAGGACCCTGTGTTGCGCATCGTGCCCAGCGGGGAGTTGATTGCCAAGGTTGACATCACGAATCGCGACATCGGCTTCATCAGCGTCGCCATGCCATGTGAGGTCGAAGTCGATACCTTCCCCAAGCGCGAATTCGGTTATATAATTGGCGAGGTTTACTATGTCGGCTCCGATGTCCTTCCTCCCAACGAGGTCAAAAAATTCTACAGCTTCCCGGCCAAAGTCTCGCTCTCCAAACAATCCCTCGTCGTCCGCAACAAGGAAATCCCCCTCCAGTCCGGCATGTCCGTGGGCGTCAATATCAAGGTCCGCAAGCGCCATGTCATTAATATATTCTTGGACAGCCTCCTCGGCCCGATTGACAAAATGAAGGAAGTCCGCTGAGGCGCTAAATTCGTCCATAGCCAATTTCCTTTTGACTTCCCGCCCCTCATTTCACTAAACACCATTAGTTACCAACCATGAAAAAAACCTCCACACTCGCTCCTCTACTCATCGGTTCGCTCGTCGCGATTCTCCAGTTCACTTCCGCTCCTGAAGCCCGCGCTTTCGGAGGCGCTCCCGGCGGACCATTCAGCAACGGCAGCTATTTTCCCAATGACGGAACTTTTTCTGCCGTCGTGCGCGGGGAAAATCTGACGGGCACTATTCAATTTAGCACCACTTCAGGATCAGGCGAAACAGGGGCCGGCTCCACAGGCGTTTCCACGATTTTTTATGATGGGGATACCTTTATTGGTAATTCGCAAGGTGCCTACAACCCGCAGGCTTCCACCATGACTGTGAACTTTCAGGCTGATGTCGAAGGGCAGGGGCAAAATACTATCACAGTGCAAACCCCGGTCACTACTACGGAAACCACCAATGTGATCAATCCAGCTACAGGTCAAGTTACACCAGTTCAAACATCTCAGACGGAATTTGTTGCTACGCGTGAAATTTTGTTTTTCGATGCGCTCTATTTGAATGGCGTAGCCGAGTGCAAAACCTCTAATGCTTTTCCCAACCAAAAATTCAGTGGATCTGGCGAGGCGGAATTTCAGCAACTTGAGTTTGCTGGAAACACCCCCTTCCTCGATGCCGTTCGTTTACCCATCTCAGTGAGCGGAGTGCGGTTGTCAAATACCTCAAGCACATTTGCTACGGCTCAAGTCAGGCCTCCGTCTCAAAACGAGTTTTCTGTCTTGGTTCCTTAAAAGTTCCGAGGTTCTCACAATCTCCCGATGCACCGCGCCGCACGCGCCTTCACCCTCTTGGAGATGCTGGCGGCAGTAAGCATCGTCCTCATCCTTGTTGCGACGATTTATCCTGCGTTGGAAAAAATCAGTCCAAAAGCAGAGATGGTTGTCTGCATGAACAATCTCCGCAACCTCAGGTCTGCCTTTTCTGGTTACGCAAATGATGGATGGCCGCAAATACCCAAAGGAATCGCTCTAGGTTCCAATGAAGAGCAGCGCTGGTGGCTTGAGCAGACGAAAAAAGACCTCGGCCTCTCGGAAAAAACATGGCGATGTCCCACGATCACTAGGCTTTTCAAAGCATCCTCCGCAGCCGACCGGCCGATCATCCACTATCTTCCAACCCCCTTCTCTGCTCAACCCGGCAAAGCTAATAAAAACGCGCAAATGCCATGGTTCATCGAAATTGGCAACGCCCATGGCAGCGGCAACCTGCTCGTTCGCCAAAACGGCACCGTCGAACCCTCCCCCCAGTGAGGTCTCACAAATCGCCCCCCCCTGTAGCGGCGGTCTATGACCGCCGAA
>JAPLTI010000161.1 GCA_026398285.1 Verrucomicrobiota bacterium | reverse complement strand
CTCTCCGAGGCACCTGCCCGGCCTGCAAAATCACACCACCAACAACATCATGAGCCTCAAAATCGAAAACCTGCACGCAAAAATCGGAGACCGCGAAATCCTCAAAGGACTCAACCTTGAAATCCCGAAGGGCGAAGTCCACGCCATTATGGGTAAAAACGGCTCTGGCAAATCGACACTCGCCAAAGTGATGGCCGGCCATCCCGACTACGAGGTCACAGGCGGCCAGGTGCTTCTCGACGGACTCAATCTTTTTGAAATGGAAGAACCCGACCAGCGCGCCCGGGCCGGTCTCTTTGTCGCCTTCCAATACCCGATGGAAATCCCCGGCGTGACGATTGCGAATTTCATCCGCGCCGCCCTGCAAGCCCGCCTTCCGGAAGGCGAGGAACTCGATGCCGTAGAGTATTACCATCACCTCTACGAGAAGATGGACATGCTCAAGATCGACCGCAAATTCACATCCCGCGCGGTCAACGAGGGGTTCTCCGGCGGCGAAAAGAAACGCTGCGAGGTTCTTCAAATGGCCATGCTCAATCCCGTCTATGCCGTCCTTGATGAAACAGACAGCGGACTCGACATCGACGCCCTGCGCATTGTCTCCGAGGGAGTGAACGCCATGCGCAGCCCGGAGCGCGGACTCCTTGTCATCACCCACTACCAGCGCCTGCTCGATTACATTGTGCCGGATGTGGTGCATGTGATGGTGGACGGCCGCATCGTGATGAGCGGAGACAAGACACTCGCCCACAAACTCGAAGCCGAAGGCTACGACTGGGTCGAAAAGGAAATGCTCCAAAAAGCCTGATTTTCTCCGGAGGACAAAACCATGGAAACCAAACCTGATCTCAACATCGACCGCTCGGTCGGTGACTTCCACTACGATGTCGACTACGAATTCGACGCCGGCATCGGCCTTTCGGAAAAAACCATCGACTACATCTGCGATGTCAAAAAAGACCCCGACTGGATCCGTGAATTCCGCAAGGAAGCCCTTCGCAAATTCAACTCCATGCCCATGCCGACCAACTGGGCAAGCCATGACCTGGACAACATCGTTTTTGAAAACATCCGCTACTATCTCTCGCAGGGAACCCAGCCGAAGCGCTCGTGGGAGGACGTGCCAGAGGATGTGAAGCGCACCTTCGAACGACTCGGCATCCCCGAGCAGGAGCGGAAATTCCTCGCCGGCGTGGAGGCCCAATTCGACAGCGAGGCTGCCTACTCGAACATCAAGGCCGCCGTTGGAGAGCAGGGGGTCATTTTTGTGGGTTCCACCGAGGGACTCCATAAACACCCCGAGATTTTCAAGAAGTGGTTCGGAAAAGTCATCCCCACGGGTGACAACAAATTCTCCGCGCTCAACAGCGCCGTGTTCTCCGGCGGATCGTTCATCTACATCCCGCCGGGAGTGAAGGTGAAGCACCCGCTTCAGGCCTACTTCCGCATCAACGCTGAGAACTTCGGCCAGTTCGAACGCACCCTCATCATTGCCGATGAAGGCAGCGAGGTCATGTATATGGAGGGCTGCACCGCCCCGAAATTCGAGACCTCCACACTCCACAGTGCCGTGGTCGAACTCGTCGCTCTCAAAGGCGCAAAAATCCAATACATCACGGTCCAAAACTGGTCGGCGAATGTTTTCAACCTTGTGACCAAACGCGGCCTCGCCCACGAGGAAGCCGAGATCAAGTGGATCGATTGCAACATCGGCTCCCGTCTCACCATGAAATATCCCGGCGTGATCATGAAAGGCCGCAAAGCCCGCGGCGAAGTGATCTCAATCGCTTTGGCGGGCGACGGACAGCATCAAGACACCGGCGCGAAGATGGTCCATGCCGCAGATGAAACCACGAGCAACATCGTGTCGAAGAGCATTAGCCTCGGCTCAGGACGCTCTACCTACCGCGGCCTTGTGCAGATCGGCCGCCATCTGAAAGGCTGCAAAAACAACACCGAGTGCGATGCCCTTCTCATCAACACCGAGAGCCGCACGGACACCTACCCCGCCATCACAGTGCGCGGGAAGGAAAACGCCTGCCAGCATGAAGCCTCAGTCAGCAAGATCAGCGCGGAGCAAATTTTCTACATTCAGCAGCGCGGCATTTCCGAAGCCGCGGCGATGAGCCTCGCGGTGAATGGATTCGTCAACGACCTCGTCCAACAATTCCCCATGGAATACTCGGTCGAGCTGAAGCGCCTCATCGACCTGGAAATGGAAGGATCCGTCGGTTGATCCGGGGAACGCAAACAATGAGCAACACACTTGAAAATCCCGCCAATGCGACAAGCGCATGGCCCGCCTGGTTCGCCGCCGAACAATCCCATGCCCTCGCGGAATACGAGAACTCCCCCACCCCGTCCCGCAAGGATGAAGCATGGCGGTTCGCCAACCTCAAGGCCCTCGACCTTTCCTCGTTCATCGAGGCCAAGCCCGTTGCCAGCGAAGGCCGCCTCATCAACGCTTCCACCGGCCTCGCCGAAACGGCCGCCAAACTTGTCCTCGGCAACAACACCCTTCTCCACCGCGAGTCGTCGCTGCCTGCCGGCGTCATCTTTGAGACGCTCGAAACAGCCGCCACAAAGCACGCCGATCTCTTCAAGAAATACTTCATGGCGCAGCCCGTGGAACTCGGCTCCCACAAATACGCCGCGCTCCACAAAGCCCGTGTTGCAGGCGGCGCATTCCTCTTTGTGCCAGCCAACACAAGCGTCCAACTTCCCATCGAAATCTTCCAATGGGTCGAAGGTGCCAACGCCTCCGTCTTCCCACACACGCTGATCGTCTGCGGCGAGAACAGCAGCGTCACCGTCGTGGATTACTTCAAGTCTGCCGACAAACACCCTGCCCTCGCCTGTGGCGTCAACGACCTCCACCTCGCCGCCGGAGCCAAACTCACCTATGTCTCCATCCAAGACTGGTCCCGCGAGACGACCGCCTTCCACCTGAATTCGACTTCGGTGGACTGCAACGCGACCTGCACCGCCCTAATCGCCAATTTCGGCGGTGGATTCGTGCGCGGCGAAAGCCTCAGCCGCCTCGTCTGCGAAGGCTCCCGCACTGAAATGTTCTCCATCAATCCCGTCGAAGGAACCCGCGAGATCGACCAACGCACCTTGCAGGACCATGTCGCTCCACACGCCACCAGCGACCTCCTCTACCTCAACGCCCTCGACGACAAATCCCGCACCATCTTCGCCGGACTCATCAAAGTCGAACCCGGCGCCAAGGGCACAGACGCCTACCAAAAGGTCAAAAACCTCATCCTCAGCGACGACGCCGACCCCAACTCCATGCCGGGCCTCGAAATCCTGAACGACGAAGTCCGCTGCAGCCACGGAGCCACCAACGGCCCCGTCAGCCAAGACGAACTTTTCTACATGCAGGCCCGTGGCATCAAGCGCGACGCCGGACGTCGCCTCATCGTCAACGGCTTTTTCAATTCCCTCTTGGAGCGGATCGAAAACGAAACCCTGCGGGCGCACCTTGAGCAACTCTTGGCAAAGCGGCTTTCCATCGCCTGATACATATGATCTCCACTCGGAGGGCTGATGTGTGAAAACCCTCTCGCCATCAGAGTGGATCGCCCTGCGCACCGCGCATGAACGGCGGGTAGATCCTTGGATTGCTCCGAGGCTTTGCCGTGCTTCACAGGGGGTGAAACATCCGGTGGATGATTTTCTTTTCGAGTATTATCCGAATCGCCCCTCGCTTCTGCGTCGATGGCATCCTGGCATTGGCTTCGCCCTGCGAGGGGATGAGGCGGAGTTCTACCTCGGCGTCCCTGGATACATCGCGACGCGTTTCGGAATGACGGTAGAACCGCTGCCAGAGAAACGGCGAGCCATCGTTCAGTGGCTTGGTCAATTTCTCGCAAGCACGGCCGACCGGGCTCCGTTCTTCGGATGCCATGGACTTCACGAATGGGCCATGGTTTACAAATCCGGCGAGGTTCGGCATGCGTCGCAATCGCTTCGCCTCTCGCCAAGCGAAGTTGCGGAAGTCGTGGACTCCCTCCCTGTGCGGTGTTCCCACTACGACGCCTTCCGGTTTTTCACTCCAGAGGCACGGCCGCTCAACCGCCTGCAACCGACACGCGAATCATCCCCCATCCTTGAGCAACCGGCCTGTCTCCATGCGAACATGGACTTATACAAGTGGGCTTTCAAACTCGCGCCGTGGTGTCCCTCAGACCTTATCGCGGACACCTTTGAACTCGCCCGCGACATCCGGGAACTCGATATGCGCGCCAGCCCCTACGATCTGACTTCTCACGGCTACAGTCCAGTTCCCATCGAGACCCCGGAAGGGAGGGCGCAGTATGAGAAATGCCAAAGGGAATTCGCCGAGCGGGCACGCCCGCTGCGTCAACGGCTGATTTTCCTGTGCCAAGCTCTGCTCCCCAGGAACGGCTAAAAGACCTGCTTGATTTTCGCATCACCTACCCTCTCGCCAGCACGGCGACCGATGAGTTGTGACCCCAATGGCGACTCTGGCGTCAAAACGATGATCGTCTTCTTGTTCCAGACAACCTCCGTTCCCCCTCCAGATGTGGCGATGAGAAAAAATTCCGTCTCCTTTGCAAATTCCAGCTCCACAAGAGCACCGATATCGATCCCCTCACCAACCGCAAAATCCCGGATTGGCATTTTCTCAATGGCCTCGGCTGCGGCAGCCGCCTCCAGTGCCTGCCGCGCCAAGCCATCCGCCAAATAATTCTCCTCCGTGGAGCGCGTATCGTATTTCCCCTCAGATTTACTCTCGGCGTCATTCCCCTGCTCGCGAGTGCGCCTGGCCGCAGCTTGCCGGCGTTCGAAATCCGCCCTCAAGTGCTCCAAAACAACTGCGATGATCTTCGATTTTTTCATGGGAAATGCGTGAACGATAATTGATGGGCTCCAACATTTGAACAAGCAGGACATTCGGATCGCATGAGCAGAAATAAAGGAGTAAAGATTTCCGATGTCTTGGATCGAAATTGTATCTCTCCTTACTGCCGCTTGCGCAGCGGGGGCAGTCAATGCTGTTGCTGGCGGAGGGACTCTCATTACTTTTCCGACGCTGATTCTTTTCGGAGTTCCCCCAATGATTGCGAATGCCACGAGCACCCTTGCGCTCGTGGTCGGAATGGGTGGCAGTCTTTACGGATACCGAAACCACATTGCCGATGTGAAACCCTGGTTCACGACATTCATCCCTGTCAGCATTGCTGGAGGGTGGATCGGCAGCCTCTTGCTGACGCGCAGCAGCGAGCAGGTGTTCACAGAACTGGTTCCCTACTTGGTTTTATTTGCGACTGTTCTTTTCATGTTGCAGGGCGTCGTGAGCGGGCGGTTGGGCAGGCAACTCCATGCATCCGATTCGCCCACAAGTCGCCGCCCCCACTTGTTCGTGGCGCTTTTCTTCCAGTTTCTCGTTTCCATCTACGGGGGGTATTTCGGTGCCGGCATCGGCATTCTCATGCTGGCGACGCTTGGTTTCATGGGATTCAAAAATATTCACCAGATGAACACGCTCAAGAGTGTGCTGGGGTCACTCATTAATCTCGTCGCCGCTGCTTGGTTCACTGCGAGCGGATTGATCGACTGGCCGCGAATGGGTCTCATGACCGTAGGAGCATTTGCGGGCTACTACATAGCCTCGACCTACTCCCAGAGACTCCCGCAGAAGGCCGTCCGGCGACTTATCGCGATTATTGGCCTCATCATCACCGCCGTAATGTTTTGGAAACTGTAATCAGGCGCGAAGGCGCTCGATGGTAGCCGTGGTGGATTTTCCCTCGACCATGTCGGCGAGAACGACTTTGCCGCCGTGGGCTTCGACGATATCGCGGCCGCTGACATAGTGGGCCCAGTCTTTGCCTTTCACGAGGACATCGGGGAGGATTTGGGAGATGAGGTCGCGGGGTTCGTCTTCGTCGAAGATGACAACGAAATCCACGACTCGAAGGGAACCGAGGACGAAGGCGCGATCCTGTTCGGCGTTGACAGGGCGGGTGGGGCCTTTGGCTCGACGGACGGAGGCGTCGCTGTTGAGACCTACGACGAGGGCGTCGCCTTGTGCCCTTGCGAAGGCGAGGTATTGCGTGTGACCCCGATGGAGGATGTCGAAGCATCCGTTGGTGAAGACGAGTTTTTTTCCCTGGCTATGAAGATAGTCGCGTTCCTGGCGCGCCTGCGCAGTTGTGAGGATGCGGGGAAGTTCAGGCTGCATGGAAGAGGGCGGGAACGGATTCTTTGTGGGTGTCGGTATTTTGACGGCGGGCCTGCTCGATGCGGCGGAGGTAGAAATCCAATGCAGCGTCGGGAATGCCGGTGATGCGGGCCTTGGTGAATTCCTCGACGGCCTTGTCCCATTGTTTTTCGCGGTAATGGAGGACGCCGGTCCAGAAATGGTCGCGACTGCGCTCGCGCTCGGGCGTGAGTGAGTGCTTGGGAGCGAGGATTTCGTAAATTTCCACACGGCGGCGTTTTTCGGCGACCTTCAGGATTTCAATCGGACGCACTTCGACGGATTCCGAAGCGGGCGTGTAGGCATCGGGTCCAATAAGGATTCGCGCTCCATACATGGAACTCGCGGCGCAAAGGCGGCGTGCAAAATCCACGGCAGGACCGGCCACGCTGTAGCTTCCCAAACGGCCACCACCGAAGACACCAGCAATGATGTCGCCGGTATCGAGGCCCATGCGCACATCGAGCCTGCGCTGCCATTTCGCGTCGCATTCCTTGTTCAGCTCATCGAGGCGTGCAGCGAGGTCAACCGCAGCACGGCAGGCGCGGACGGCATGACGAGGGTCGCCAATCGGAGCACCAAAGACGACTCGTATGCACTCGCCGTTGCACTCGTCGAGGTAGGCTCCGGATTCGACGAGGTAGTCGGAGGCGGTTTTGAGATACAGATTGGTGATGGCGGTGTAGCTCTCGGGTGGGAGAAGCTCCATGAGTTCGGCGTGGTTTTGAACGGCAATGACGAGGACCGAGGCATTGACGACGCGGCCCGGGAAATCCGGTGTGGCATCCGAGGTGAGGATGGATTGAAAGGCGGCCTTGGGGAGGCGGAGGCCGAACAGGCGCTCGAGAAGTTGATTGCGCTGTCCGTGGCGGGTTTTCTCCCAAGCCAATGCGAGGCCGGTGCTGCAAAGGACGGCGAAAAGGGGAAGCACGAGGGAGAAGAATTTTCCATGCAGGGAAAGAACTGGAGCCCATGTGCAAAGGAGCAGGAGTGAAGCAAGAGAGAGAATCCACTTTGCGGGTCGGTTCGTGATGTCGACCCAAACCCAAGCAATTCCAAAAGCAAAAATCAGGGATGTGATCCAAGGAGTGCCAGCGATGGGGCGTCCGTCTTGGGGAATTTCGAGGAATTTCAGCAGCACGCCATCGATGGACGAGGGGAGGCCGGTGGCGGACAAGAGCAGCGACAAAACGACGGTGATCGCGCCGATGACAACGCTGACTTTAAGGTTTCTCATTTTCTTCTTTGGTGCGGTATGAGGCGACGACCCACTGGCTCAGCACGCGGTCTGGAGCCTCCACCGCATCGACGGGAATGACAAACTCCGACTGGCCGCTGTTCCGAGAGATCAGCCCAAGCCCGAATTGATAATCCTTAAAGAGGCTTTCGCACAAGTCGCGAGCGGGAATGTTTTTTTCAAAGGCCATGCGCAGGATCGCATCAACAGCCGCTGGGTCGAAACGAAGGACGAAGCCATGCTGCCCGCCGAAGCGCTCGGCGAACTGCTCGATGACGAGGCGTTGTGTGTGGCGGGCCTCCTCCTCACCGATTTTGAGAAGCATCTGGATGCTGGCGGAGGGGTTTTCAAAGACGGCAGGAGTGATCTCAAGCGAGCGCACGCGGGCACCGGGGAGTTCGTATTTGAAGTCGCGCATGAGGCGCTCGCAGACAGTCATGAGTCCACGCGCGCCGGTGCTTTCCTGAGCGGCCAAGGAGGCAATATACCGCAGGGCATCCGTGGAATAAACGGCCTCGATTCCATAGGCCGCGAAGGCGCGCTCATACTGGCGGATGAGACTGCCTTCAGATTTCTGCAAAATCTCGAAAAGGTCCTGCTCGCCGAGGCTGTCGCACACGACCCGAACGGGCAGGCGTCCGATGAATTCGGGCTCGAGTCCGTAGTCCACGAAATCCCTCGTTCCTGCGAGGCGGAGCAATTCATCCGATTCGCTCGCCGATGGCGCGGGCGCTGCGCCGAAGCCCATGGCGGATTTTTTTAATCGCCGGGTGACGATGTTACCCAATTTGTCGAAAGCACCGGAGACTATGAAGAGGATGTGCCGAGTGTTGAGGGTTTCCTTGGCGACCTTGCCACGCTTTTGGAACTCCATTGCTGCCTGAATCTGGGATTGGAGATCATTCCCGCCGCGCAGAGGGACATCCGTCTCCTCCATGAGCTTGAGCAAAGTGGTCTGCACGCCGCGTCCACTGACATCGCGACCGCTGACATCCGAAGGCGTGGCAATTTTATCGATTTCGTCGATGTAGATGATGCCATACTGCGCGAGCGAGATGTTGCCATCGGCCTTCTGGACAAGTTCGCGAACAAGATCATCCACATCACCACCGACATAGCCGGTTTCGCTGAATTTTGTGGCATCCGCTTTGACAAAAGGAACACCGACGAGCTCGGCGACATGCTTGACGAGGTAGGTTTTTCCAACGCCTGTCGGGCCGGCGAGGAGGACATTTTGTTTGGAATACTCGAGCGGCGCGGCGTCGGCTTCACGGGAGGCCATGACGCGGGCATTGTTGTAATGGTCGCAGACAGCGATACCGAGGACCTTCTTGGCTTCGTCCTGTCGAATGACGAAACGGTCGAGGTGCTTTTTGATATCTTTCGGCGAGAGGTGAAAATCCCGGATCGCTTGAGGAACCGTGTCTGGATTTTGAACTGGCGCCACCGGCTCGCTTGGAGACGGAGCCGGGGTCGAAAATGAAGCGCGCAAAAGCTCCTGCAGTCTGCGCTGCAGTTGCTCCGGAGTGGGAAGAATGGGATCACTCATATGGGAATTGGAGTTTCGGGATGCATCCACAAGATGCACCCCTTTTCCCAAAGTGCGAGGGGGAGTTTCCCGCCCTTATCCGAGCATCTCGGCAACCATGGCACGCTCTTCGGCGAGCTCCTTGTTGGTTGCGGCGATCTTGGATTTTGCGAAGTCATCCAACGGAATGCCGGTCACAACTTCATAGGCGCCGGGCGTCGTCGTTTTGACAGGCATTCCAGCCCAAACATTGGCATCGAAGCCGTAGTGGCCCTCGGATTTGATGGCGATGGAATGGATTTGCCCCGGAGTGACGAGCGAGCGGACATGGTCTACGAGGGCATTCGCTGCCGAGGCGGCCGATGAAGCCCCACGGGCGGCGATGATCGCAGCCCCGCGCTTGCCGACTTTTTCGCAAAACTCTCCTTCGAGCCATGCGCGATCTGTGATGACTGACTCGGCGGGTTTTCCAGAGATCTTGGCGTGGCCGAAAGCTGGAAACATCGTCGGGCTGTGGTTTCCGAAAATGAAAATCTCGCTCACATCGGTGGTGGCGACGCCTGCTTTTTTGGCAAGCATGGTCTGGGCGCGGTTCTGATCGAGGCGCACCATTGCTGTGAAGCGATCCGCCGTGAGGCGGCGGGCCTTGCTGGCGGCGATCATGGCATTCGTGTTGGCCGGGTTGCCGACCACCGCGACACGGGCATTCTCGGCTGAGACCTCATCGATGACCTGACCTTGGGTGGTGAAGATTTTGCCGTTGTCCTTGAGCAGATCAGCGCGCTCCATGCCGGGACCGCGAGGCTTCGCGCCAACAAGCAGGCACCAGTTGGCATCCTTGAAAGCCGCCTTGGCATCGTCGGTGAGAACCATTCCGCTCAAAAGAGGAAACGCGCAATCGTCCAACTCCATGGCCACGCCTTCGAGTGCTTTCATGGCCTTTTCCACAGGAACCTCGAGAAGTTGGAGGATCACCGGTTGATCAGGGCCAAACATGGCACCCGAGGCAATGCGGGGAAGAAGAGAATAGGAAATCTGACCGGCAGCACCGGTCACAGCAACGCGAATGGGAGTTTTCATGAGCGGGAAGGTTTAGATTTTCGACGGGATGCGTCCAAGCAAAAACACGGCGCACATTCGAAGATTCGGGCGGGCAGGTTAAATTTTGACCTCGGGTTTTTCCTTGCGGCACGATCACCCTGGGCGTATTTACAATATTGTAGTAGTCGAAGCGCTTGTTTCGGCTCCTTCACGGAAGGGTGGCTGAGTCCGGTTTAAGGCACTCGACTCGAAATCGAACGTAGGGAAACCTACCGCGGGTTCGAATCCCGCCCCTTCCGCCACCCCCCCTTTTTTTGCGTCGCCAATTTTCCCTGTCGCTGAGATTGCGAAAGCGGGTTCTTTCGAGCACACTCCGCGCCCGTATGAAAAAAATTGTCGTTGCTTACTCTGGAGGTCTGGACACCTCGGTCATTCTGAACTGGCTCAAAGATACCTACGGAGCCGAAATCATCGCCTTTTGCGCGGATGTGGGACAGGCCGAGGAACTCGATGGGCTCGAGGAAAAGGCTCTCAAAACAGGGGCTTCAAAGTGCTACGTGGATGACCTTCAGGAGGAGTTCGCCCGTGATTTTATTTTTCCGATGCTGCAGGCCGGGGCGATTTATGAGGGGCAGTATTTTCTCGGCACGAGCATTGCTCGCCCGCTCATTGCGAAGCGCATGGTGGAGATCGCCCGCGCCGAGGGCGCAATGGCTGTCGCCCACGGGGCCACTGGAAAGGGCAACGATCAGGTTCGCTTTGAACTCACCGCTGCGGCTCTCGCGCCTGAAATCGAGGTGATCGCACCTTGGCGCGATGCGCGCTTCCGCGAGAAATTTCCCGGCCGCTCGGAAATGATTGCCTATGCCGAGGCCCATGGGGTTCCTGTCGCAGCCAGTGCCAAGAAGCCGTATTCGATGGATCGAAATCTTCTGCACATCAGCTACGAGGCCGGAATTCTGGAGGATCCTTGGTATGATGCGGGTGACTTGAAAAATCGCGACTACTTCACGACGCTTTCGGTGCTCCCGGAGGATGCTCCTGACCAATCGGAGTATGTTGAACTCGAATTCGAACGCGGCAATTGTGTCGCGGTGAACGGCGAGAAGCTGAATCCGCTCGGTGTGATGAACAAACTCAACAAACTCGGCGGCAAGCACGGCGTTGGACGCGTTGACATGGTGGAGAACCGCTTCGTCGGCATGAAGAGCCGTGGAGTCTATGAAACGCCAGGTGGAGCGATCCTGCACTTTGCACACCGCCAGATGGAGTCGCTGACGATGGATCGCGAAGTCATGCACCTGCGCGACTCGCTGATCCCGAAATACTCCACACTCGTTTACAATGGCTTCTGGTTTGCGCCCGAGCGCGAGGCCATTCAAGCCCTCGTCACCGAATCTCAGAAAAATGTGAGCGGCACAGTGCGGGTGAAACTTTACAAAGGCGGCATCCATGCGGCAGGGGTCAAGAGCCCGCTCAGCCTCTACAACCCGCACATTGCCACAATGGAGGCTGATCCCACGAAGGCCTACAATCAAGACGACGCCACCGGCTTCATTCGCCTCAACGGTCTCCGACTCAAAGTCGCCGCAGGAGTGCACGGGGCTTGAACGAAGACCGAATCACACTTGCACCAATAGCACCACATCCCTTTAATCAATAATCTATGTCATCAACGGAATCCGGTTACTCACGCAAGAACCCCTTTCCGGCCAAGCTGTCTGTAAATCGCAAACTGACGGGCGAAGGGTCGAACAAGGATACACGCCATTTTGAAATCTCGCTCGAAGGCTCGGGACTCGCCTATGAAGTCGGCGACTCGCTGGGAGTCTTTGCATCGAACAACCCCACTCTCGTGGAACTCGTCCTCAAGGAACTGGGATTTTCGGGCGAAGAGCAGGTTACCACGGCAGACGGCGCTCCCGCCTCCATGCGCGAGGCGCTCACGAAGAGCTACATCCTCACGGAGCCTTCCAAGCAGCTTCTTTTAGCAGTCGCCGAAAAGGACAGCTCGGGAGCTTTTCTCGCCAACCTCTTCCTCCCCGAGGAAAAGGCTGCGTTGGAAAATTTCCTCTGGGGTCGTGATGTTCTGGATGTGCTCCAAGAGTTCACCGCCGCCCGCTTCACTCCCGAGGAATTTGTGAAAGTCCTTCGCAAACTCCAACCACGCCTTTACTCCATCGCCTCCTCTCAGCGTGCCGTTGGCGAATCCGTTCATCTCACAGTTGCTGTCGTCCGCTACAAAGTGGAGCACAGCCAGCGTGACCGCGAGGGCGTTTGCTCCAGCTACCTCGCGGAGCGCGTGGACTCGGGCTCTGTCCCTGTCTTCGTGCATACGGCGAAACATTTCCGCGTGCCTGAAAACCCCGACGCTCCGGTGATCATGGTCGGTCCAGGCACAGGCATTGCTCCCTTCCGCGCCTTTCTTCAGGAGCGCAAGGCCACAGGAGCCAAGGGACCAAACTGGGTCTTCTTCGGCGATCAAAAGGCTTCCACCGATTACCTCTATCAGGACGAATTCGAAGCCGCCCACGCTTCGGGCGTTTTGACGAAGCTCACCACAGCCTTCTCACGCGACCAGGCCGAAAAAATCTATGTTCAGCACCGCATGATCGAGCACGGCGCGGAACTCTACGACTGGCTTCAAAAGGGCGGTTATTTCTATGTCTGCGGCGATGCGAAGAACATGGCGAAGGATGTCGATGCCGCTCTCCACACCATCGCCGAGCGCCATGGCAACATGACGGCCGAGCAAGCGAAGGAATATGTGGACGCTCTCAAAAAAGAGAAGCGCTACAGAAAGGATGTTTATTAATCCATCCCGCGCCAAGCGGTGGACGTTGCCGATCATCCTCGGCGGCGTCGCAGTGATGGTTCTAAAAATCGTCCTTCTCATGCGTTTTCGCACGCCCTCTTCGAAATCAGACTCTCCATCTCAAAAATGAACGACACCCCGCAGCATGTGCACTTTCTCGGCATCTGCGGCACAGCGATGGGATCCGTCGCGGCCGCGATGAAAGACAAGGGCTTCAAGGTCACCGGCCAGGATGACAATGTCTATCCGCCGATGTCCACCTTCCTAGAGTCCAAGGGAGTTGCCCTCACTCAAGGATTCAAGCCGGATGACATTCCGGCGGCGGATTTGATCGTGATCGGAAATGCCATGTCGCGCGGCAACCCTGCCGTGGAGGCTGTTTTGAACAGCAAGTTACTCTATCTCTCGATGCCCGAGACGCTGCGGCATTTCGTTCTACGCGGGAGGCACAATCTGGTGGTCACCGGCACGCATGGCAAAACCACGACCACCTCAATTCTGGCATGGATTTTTGAATCCGCTGGGCTTGAGCCCGGCTACCTCATCGGTGGCATTCCGTCGAATCTCGGCCAAGGAGCCTGTCTGCGGGACTCGAAGTATTTCATCATCGAAGGCGACGAATACGACACCGCCTTCTTCGACAAGCGGTCCAAATTCGTCCACTACCTGCCCGAACTCGTCATCGTGAACAATATCGAGTTCGACCATGCAGACATCTACCGCGACCTGGATGAGATCAAGACCAGCTTCCGCCGCTTGCTGAATATCGTGCCATCCGAAGGCATGGTTCTGCTCAACGGTGATGATCCCAATTGCATCGATGCCGCTCAAAAATGTCCGGCGCCAGTTGTGGAGGTCGGCTTCTCGCCGAATTGCGGGAACCAAATCCGCAAAGTCCTCCACAAACCAGAAGGCTCCAGCTTCGAGCTTTTCGGCGAGACTTTTTTCATACCGCTCTCCGGGGATTTCAACATACGCAACGCAGCGATGGCTGCATCCGCTGCCCACTACTACGGCATCTCCGCAGATAAGATTCGCGCCGCCCTCGCCTCGTTCCAAGGTATAAGCCGCCGCCAAGAAGTGCGGGGCACAGTGAACGGGATCACGATCATCGATGATTTTGGACATCACCCGACGGCCATCCGCGAAACACTTGCTGGCCTGCGCAAGAAATTCGGCAATGCACGACTCTGGGCGCTTTTCGAACCACGCTCGAACACCACACGCCGGGCTGTATTTCAGGAGGATCTGCCCAAAGCCTTCGCGGATGCGGATGGTGCCTTCATTTCCCAAATCGCCCGCCTCGACCAACTGCCCGAAAACGAGCGTTTGAACCCCGAGCGCGTGGTCTCGGATATCGCCGCCTCTGGCAGGCCCGCCTTCTACGAACCAACCGCCGACGCGATTATCGAGCGCCTGAAGCCACTTGTGAAATCCGGCGACATCGTCGTGGTCTTCAGCAATGGAGGATTCGACGGGATACACCAAAAGCTACTGGAGCGTCTTTAGTCAGGACGCAAGAAAGCAGCGGGTTCAGAAGTAAAAAGGAATCCCCTGCTCCTTGAAGGCTGATTTCTGATCGCCGAGATATTTGTCACCAAGAGCGTCGAAGCCGCCTTGTGCGCGGAATGACTTGAGGAAGGCATTGATTTGGTCACGGAGTTGCGTGTCGTCGTGGCGCAGGGCAACCGCCCAGTTTTCCTTTTGGAGCGGATTCAGAAGCGCGCGGGTTTTGTTCGGATGCTCCTGGGCATTTTTCCAAATGCTCATCTGGTCGTAGAGAAAAGCGTCCGCGCGGCCTTGGATCACCTCGAGAACGGCTGCGGACTCTTTCTCAAGGGCGAGGATATTGGCATTTTTGATATTCGCCCTCGCCCAGACCTCGCCTGTCGTGCCTTGGCGAACGGCCAGAGTTTTTCCAGCCTGATCGAGATCCTGCTGGGATTGGATCGGACTTTCGCGTGCCACAAGAAGCGCAAGGCCAGTCGAAAGGTAGGGATCCGAAAACGCACTGGATGCACGGCGCTCCGGTGTATCCGTCATCGACGAAATGATGCAGTCGATCTTATCGGTTTTGAGCGAGGGAATGAGTCCAGTGAACGGGATGTTTTCAATACGCACCGGCTTTCCAAGGAACTTCCCGAGCGCCTCGGCGATATCCACGCTGATGCCCTCGGGTTTGCCGGACGGCCCGATTGTTTCGAATGGCGGATAGGACAAATCCATGCCCACCACGAGCGTATTTGTGTCACGACTCCCGCAGGCGGAAAAGAGGCAGGCAGAGACCGCGATCAGCGAGGCGAGGACGAACCACCTCGCCGCCGTGGGAAGGCTCACGGCTTCGAAGATCCCTCGATTTTTTGGCCAACAGTGCTGATCCCTTCACCAACTTTGTAAACGGCATTATCCACGGCCGCACCGGCGCGTTGGGCCGGGCCACCGGGACCGGAGCATCCGATAACAAAAAAGCAGGAAACAAGGATAAGAAGGGCGAGTGATTTCATACTCCTCTCTTAAAGCATGGCCGGAGTGATCGGTTCAAGCCCTAAGGTTAACACCCCGGATTTGTGGCGCAGGAAATTCTGTTCACTACGCCATAACCTTCCTATCCTGCGCGGATGATTCCTTCCCGCCTCAATGCTGAAGATTACTATCCGCTGATTGAAGCCCGCCACTGCGACCCATTTCGCATTCTTGGCATCAGATCTTGCGATGGCAAATTTGTGGCACGGATTTTGAGACCGGATGCGGCGGAGGCGACAGTGATTCTTGACGGAAAGGGGGCCAAACCGCAAATGCTCACCCGCCTGAATGAGCATGGTCTTTTCGAAGGAGATATCACTGGCTTCCGCGAGGGAATGCCCTACACACTCGAGTTGACCAGTCACGACGGAGTGAAATGGCGGCAGAGGGATGCCTACGCATTTCCTGCAGTGCTGGGCGAAGTGGACGTTTATCTCTTCAACGAAGGCACGCATTATGACATCCACAAAAAGCTCGGCGCGCATGTGAAAGTGATCGGCGATGTGCCTGGCGTTCATTTCGCCGTGTGGGCTCCTTCCGCGCAGCGCGTCAGTGTTGTGGGCGATTTCAACAACTGGGATGGCCGTGTGCACCAGATGAGGAAGCTCCTGCCATCCGGCGTCTGGGAAATTTTTCTCCCTGGCGTGCATGAGGGCGCGCACTACAAATTTGAAATCCGCAGCGAGCACGGCGATGTCTTTTTGAAGACCGACCCGTATGCATTTTTCGCACAGCATGGCATAGAAACCGGATGCATGGTCTTCGATCTTGGCCGCTACGAGTGGAGCGATAAAGAATGGATGAGCAAGCGCCCGCAGGTCGACTCCTACAACGCGCCGATGAGCATTTACGAGGTCCACATCGGCTCATGGCAACGGATCCCCGAGGAGGGCAACCGCCCGCTGAGCTACCGAGAACTCGGAGACCGCCTCATCCCCTATGTGAAGGAAATGGGTTTCACACACATCGAACTCATGCCCGTGATGGAGCATCCCTTCGATGGATCCTGGGGCTACCAAGTGGTGAACTACTACGCACCGACGAGCCGTTTTGGAAATCCCGACGAGTTTAGGAATTTTGTGGACCGCTGCCATCAAGCAGGAATCGGAGTGATCTTGGACTGGGTGCCGGGACATTTTCCGAAAGATGCCCACGGCCTCGCCCGCTACGATGGAAGCTACCTCTACGAGCACGAGGATCCCCGCTTGGGAGAGCATCAAGACTGGGGCACGCTCATCTTCAACTACGGCCGCAACGAGGTGAAAAATTTCCTCATCGGCAACGCGCTCTTCTGGCTGGAGGAATACCATGTAGACGGCCTGCGCGTAGATGCCGTGGCTTCGATGCTTTACCTCGACTACTCACGCAAGGCTGACCAGTGGATTCCGAATTGCTTCGGCGGCAGAGAAAATCTCGAAGCCATCGACTTTTTAAAGCGCTGCAACGAGGTCTGCTACCAGCGCCATCCCGGCGTGGCCCTGATCGCGGAGGAATCCACCGCATGGCCCAGCGTGTCACGCCCCACCTACGCGGGCGGCTTGGGATTTGGCTTCAAATGGAACATGGGCTGGATGAACGACAGCCTGCGCTACATCAGCAAGGACCCTATTCACCGCCGATATCACCAGGGGGAAATCACTTTTTCCATGCTGTATGCGTTCCAAGAGCATTTCATCCTTGTTCTCAGCCACGACGAAGTCGTTCACGGCAAGGGATCGCTCATCAATAAAATGCCCGGCGACGACTGGCAGAAGTTCGCCAACTGCCGGATGTTCCTCGCATGGATGTGGGCACATCCGGGAAAGAAACTCATCTTCCAAGGAATCGAGTTCGGCCAATTTTCGGAGTGGAAACACGCATTCAGCCTCGACTGGCATCTCACCGAGCAGCACTCCCACAAAGGCCTCAGCAAGCTCATGCAGCATCTGAACTGGCTCTACACTCACGAGCCATCCTTCTACGAGTTGGATGACAGCTACGACGGCTACGAGTGGATCGATTTCCGGGATGCCGACAACTCAGTGTGGTCGTTCATGAGAAAATCCCGCACTGGCGCGAGCATTCTTTTTGTGGTGAATGCGACGCCTGTCGTTCGTGGAGGCTACCGCGTTGGAGTGCCTCGCTGTGGTTTCTATGAGGAAATATTAAATACGGATGCCGATATATACGGCGGCAGCAATGTCGGAAACTATGGTGGTGTTCAGGCTCATGAACACTGGAGCTGGCAGGACCAACCCCACTCAATCGAAATAGATATTCCGCCGCTGTCGGTGGTCGCGTTCAAGCTCAGTAATGGAGCGGTGTCGGACTCGGCAGCCTGTCCTTAATCCAACAAATCGGCGTAATTCGCCCGAGCCATGGATTGGCTGAGTTCCAGAATAGCGGCCGAGTCGTCCGACTCCAAAGCCTCTGCAGCAAGCTTGGCACACGCCGCAGCATCCAGCGACTGAACTGCCTTTTTGACCCGGGGCACCATGACGCTGGTGGCGCTCAACTCTTCCACCCCGAGACCGATGAGCAACGGGGTGAGCTGGATGTCGGATGCCATCTCGCCGCAGATTCCCGTCCAGATGCCGCGAGCACGACCGGATTCGACCACCATTTTAATCATCCGCAAGATCGAGGGATGCGTGGGATTGTAGAGGTGAGCGATGCGGTCGTTCAGGCGATCCACCGCGATGGAGTATTGGATGAGATCGTTTGTGCCGATGCTGAAAAAGCGGACTTCCCGTGAAAGGTGGTCGGCAACAAGAACGGCACTGGGCGTTTCAATCATGACTCCGACTTCGATCCACGGATTGAAAGGAATCCCCTCGCCTGCGAGCTCCTGTTTGCACTCCTCGAGGATGGCATTGGCTCGCCTGAGTTCCTCGATGCCGGAGATCATGGGATACATGACGCGGATGTTGTTTAACACGGCGGCGCGCAAGATCGCGCGGAGCTGTGTCTTGAAGATAGCGGGATTTTCGAGGCAGAACCGGATCGCCCGGCAGCCGAGGAAAGGATTTTCCTCCTCCCAAGTTTCAAGGCTGGACGCCACCTTGTCTCCGCCGATGTCGAGTGTGCGAATGATGACGCTGTGCGGCAAAGCCTGCTCGGCAGCACTGCGGTATTGCTGGAGCTGCGGATGAGGCGCAGGCGCTCGACGACTTGTTCCTTTTCGCGTGAGAGGCGCTCATATTCGAGCAAGGTGGCCGGCGACGGATTCAGGATGAGCAATCCATTGTAGCCATCGATGAGGATATCATCTCCGATTTGGATTTGCTGACAGATGCCCTGCATTCCGACGATCGCGGGAATCTCCAGCGAGCGGGCCATGATGGCCGTATGAGAGGTCTTACTACCGATCTCTGTGACAAAGCCGTGCACCAAGTCCCGATCCAACTGGGCCGTGTCGGATGGGGTGAGGTTGTGTGCTACGATAATGTGCGACTGGTCATGCGCCGCAGGATTTTGCGGAGCCTTGCCGAGAAGATGCCGAATGACACGGCGAGCGACATCCTCGATATCCACAACGCGCTCCCTGAGATAAGGGTCATCGATGGCTTCGAGGGTCTTGCAATATTTGCGGGCTACCTCTTGGAAGATGTATTCGATGCAGAGGTGGTCTCGCTCCAAGCCACGCAACACCTCGTCGATGAGTGTGCGGTCCTCCACAACGAGTAAGTGGGCATCGAAAATACTG
>JAPLTI010000273.1 GCA_026398285.1 Verrucomicrobiota bacterium | reverse complement strand
GGCTCTGCCCTACGGAGAGGTTAGGTCGCTTGATGAGTCTCTCATGGAGCCCCTCCACGAATCCACCCGCCTCTTCGATCTCTACACCGATCCGAAGGGCGAAAAAATTCCGTCCGACAAAAAATCGATGGCCATGTCCTTGACTTTCCGCAGCTCCGAGAGAACGCTCATTGCTGACGAAATTCAAGCTGCAGCCGACCGAATCAAGGTCGCTCTGCGAGAGAAGCTGGGCGTGGATTTTCGAGAATAGATCTTTCCACAAAACAGGAAAATTTTCGCGGCCCCGCCGCAACGAATTTGCCCTTCTGTGTTCGCGATTAAACGGAGCGAAGTCCCGGACCTATGTTGAATAAAATCCCGGAGGCTTGGCGCCCGGCGAGATGACAGGCCTTCATTGGACGTCTGATTGCCGGTAACGCGGTCATCCACCCTATCATTAGGGAACGGGAACTGCTCCGGAACGGCACGAGGAGGGCAATTTTTTTGGATGCCAACAAACCTTTGAACTTTGTTACATGCGATCCTCGGAGATCATATCGGTGATGTCGCGATCGTCAGGCTTGGGGCGATAGGCTCCTGCCTTCTGGGCGGCTGCAAATTCTGGAAGAAGCTTGCGATTCGCCCAATACGAGGTCACCGGCTCTTGGGGTAATGGAGAAACTTGTAATTCGCGCTCCAAGGAATTGAGGACGATCTGCTTGAGGGTTAGACCGCATTCGATAGCCCGAATTTTGGTCTTTTTGTAAAGATCCTCGGGAATTTCGATGGTCACCTTCATACTGTAAGCATACAGGAATATGGATTTCCATCAATTCGTCTTGCGCTCGTATGCGTGATCTTCAAGCCCAGATCAATCGCAGCGCGCCGAGCAGGGAGAGACTAATTAAAAGCCACTCGAAGGCTTTTTGATTGATTTTGCCAAGTAGGAGTTTTCCTGAAAACAAACCGATCAGGACGGCGGGGGCGAGGAGGAGGTTGAAGAGCAGGGTCTGGGGAGTGATAAGGCCGAGCGAGGCGCTGAAGGGGACTTTGATGATGTTGATGAAAAAGAAAAACCAGGCGGCGGTTCCGACGAATTCGTATTTTGGCAGGCGGCTGGCGAGGAGATAGACCGTCATCGCAGGGCCGGCTGCATTGGCCAGCATGGTCGAGATGCCGGCGAGAAGACCCAGTGGCCAAGCCACGGCAGGGTGGTCAGCAGCTATTTCTTGAAGCTGACTGGAACATTTCTGAAGGATCGTCAGCAGGAGCAGAGCGAGGATAATCCAGCCGATGACGGGTGTGAAAAGACCTGCTGGGATAAGCGGCATGAGCCACCAGCCCACAACGACTCCGAGCACGGCTGCGGGCAGGATTTTGACCAGCAGCCGCCACACTGTGAATTTGCGGAAGGCGTAAACGGCAAAGAGGTCGGCCAGAATGAGCATGGGGAGAATCACGCCAGTGGATTCCCTCGCGGGCATGACTTGGGTCATGAGGAGAATGCCGGGAATAGCCATCGCGCCGAAGCCGGATTTGCTGACGCCTACGCAGGCGGCTGCAAGGGCGGCGTAGAGCCACTGCTGCGTGGCGAGGTCGAATGGAGTTTGCACGCGTCAGGCGTCGAGCTTCGCTGGCGGTGGCGGCTCTGCCGAGAAGGTGAAGGCGGAATTTTTTTCTTCGAGGTAGCTGATAGTCCAACTGCTGGGCAGGAGGACGACCCAGAAGCCGGAGGCATCCTGTGCCAATGTGCAACCCGAGGGCAGGAGCAGTTCGGGGCGGGAGGTGAGGGGAGTGCCGTCCTTCTGTGGCCAGCGGGCGAATTGCCATGGTGCGGACTCGACGCGGCAGTCGGCGCTGTATTCGGTCTCGAGGCGGTATTGCATAACCTCGAATTGGAGTGGGCCGACCGCGCCGAGGAGCGGCACGCGCTGGACTGCGTCGGGGAGTTCGAATTGCTGCGCGACGCCCTCCTTGAGCAGTTGGTCGAGGCCTTCGCGGAAGCGTTTGAATTTCGCCGTGCTGGAGTTTCGAAGGTAGGCAAAACACTCCGGCGCGAAGCGTGGAATCTCATGGTAGGCGATGGAGGGATCTTCCGACACCGTGTCGCCGATGAGGAAATCGTAATTCCCCACGATGCCTACGACATCGCCAGCCCAGGCTTCGTCCACCGTTTCGCGGTCCTGCGCAAAGAGGCGCTGGGAATTGCCAAGGCGGATTGTTTTTCCCAGACGCGAGTGGGTTGCGACCATGTCTCTGCGGAAGCAACCCGAAACGACTCGGATGAATGAAACGCGGTCGCGGTGCTTGGGGTTCATGTTCGCTTGGATTTTAAAGACAAAACCGGAGAACGCCTC
>JAPLTI010000302.1 GCA_026398285.1 Verrucomicrobiota bacterium | reverse complement strand
CAATATCCGCCCTCCGATTACCCCGCGCCATGACATGATAAAAGGCCCCAGCATACTCGATTCGAACTTGTCTTGGCATGACGCGAGATAAGCGCAATCAAGAGGTCATGTCAAGAATTAATTCCTGACCCCTCAGACCCTCATTGTGGATGATGAGATCGACTTCGCTGCCGACCGAGTATCGGGAAAGGGGGCCTTTTTCCCATTTGGTGGTCAGGGTGTCGGCTCGTCCTGGCAAAGACCAATCGATGTGGGCACGCAGTTTTCCCTTGTTGCCGGGAAAATCACGCTGGATGCTCGTGACTCGCCCCTTGGTCACGACACCCTCGCGGAGAACATTGCGATACATGGCCCCCGCATTGAAGACTATGGATCCGATAACTGCAGTCATGATGGCGGCGTAAACTAGGAAAATAGTGCGAAAAGTCATTTTTTTCAACGTCCCGGATCAATCAAGGAGAGCCAAAGGCATGTCAATAATTCATTCCTGACCGCTTTGACTTTTTACTCACTATTCCGATCAATCCACGCATGAAGTCGAGTGGGATAGGTCGGATCAAGTTGGTCGCGCTTGGCCGGGTTGACCCGCCGCTGTGCCCAGACAAAACACGGTCCTTGGGATGTGCTGACAGCGGCTAAATTCCCGACATTACCATCTTTGGGGCTGAGGAAGCTGACGGAGCCAATGCCGCTCTGGTTCACTCGACAGACGGCGACTTGGGTGTTCACGGTGTATTTTGCCGTATCAATATAATACGCAGTCATGCGCTGGTAACGGCTGTCGATCCAGGCAACGGTTGCGCCATCGGACGTTGGAATGAGACGTGCTGAACCGAACGAGCCAACGATAGCTTTGGGTAGACTGTAGTTTCCCTTGGCGTCGAATGACCAGACGAACAGCCGCCGGCCAGAGCTCGCCGCCCAGAACGCCGTCGCAGAGGCTTCCATTACGAGTTCACCGACGGGCTCGGCGGTATCCCACTCCCGCAGCGGCGTCCGGGACAATGCGCCTTCGTGCACAGTGAGGAGTTCCACGCCATACGAGTCCGGCGAACCGCCGCCTTGGCTTGGCACTGCCCTTTTTTTCCAAACCAAGACCGCCGCGATGCTGCCGTCCGGCCCTACCTGCGTCGCGGACTTTTCCAGTTCCCGCCGCGAATCGGTTTCGTAATCTGGACCGAGGTCTTCCATTCGCGCAGCCGCATCGTTTGCTTGCTTCCAAGCAAACACATATCGCCCACGTCCCTCGCCAAACTCATCAACGACAGCAGTCCACGTGTCATCCCGGCTCGCGGAGCTCAACACATGATTGTTCAAGCCCCGCATGTCGACAAAGGCGCGGATGCGGTTATCAAGGTCGCCCCAATTGCCGTCGCGGTCGGCCATGGGGGTTGGCGCACCTTGGGGACTGGTCAAATCCACCAGCCATTGCCCGCGGTAGTTGTCGCCAAGGACAATCTGCATGTTGCCGGGCACCGGTCGAATGGAAAACGGGAGATTGTTCATCACCTCTGCGGGCACAAGTCCCAAGTCAATGACTTCGGACAATCGCTCTTGCAAGCGTTCTCGCAGGCCGCATCCCGCCAAGCCTAGCACGAGAGCAAACACGCACGCCCCATTAATGCAAACACCCCAAGCATTCTTATTCACGACGTTTCCTCCTCAGCATGGCTTCGTTGGATAGAACATAAACGATATTTGCCACAAAGTGTGAAAGGTGAAAGGGGTCAGGCATAAATTCTTGACATAAATTCCTGTTCTACCCAAGCAAGCTTGGCATTTTTTTCAGCAACTCTCGATGCCGCTTGACGCTGCGGCACACGCCAACTCGAACCCCCAATGCGCATTCCATTACACGCCCTTCATTTTCCGATACCTACGGATCAACGAATTCGTGCTGCTGTCGTGTTTTAGCTCGGGCTCTCCGGTGGATTCGAGTTCGGGGATGATGCGTTGGGCGAGGACTTTGCCGAGTTCGACGCCCCATTGGTCGAAGGAGTTGATGTCCCAGAGGACGCCTTGGGTGAAGACGCTCATTTCGTAGAGGGAGACGAGGCTGCCGAGGACGGCGGGGGTGAGTTTTTCGGCGAGGATGACATTGGATGGGCGGTTGCCGTCGAAGACGCGATGCGGGGCGAGTGCGGCGGGGGTGCCTTCGGCTTCGACTTGGGCGAGGTTTTTTCCAAAAGCGAGGGCCTCGGTTTGCGCGAAGACATTCGACATGAGGAGGTCGTGATGACGGCCGAGCGGGTTGAGGGACTTGGCGAAGGCGATGAAGTCGCAGGGGATGAGTCGGGTGCCTTGGTGGATGAGCTGGTAGAAGCTGTGCTGACCGTTGGTGCCGGGTTCGCCCCAGTAGATTGGGCCCGTTTCGGCATCCACATGGGTGCCATCGAGTTTCACATGCTTGCCGTTGCTCTCCATGGTGAGCTGCTGGAGGTAGGAGGGGAAGCGTTTCAGATATTGGTCGTAGGGCAGAACGGCGACGGTTTGGGCGCCGTAGAAGTCGTTATACCACAGGGCCAAGAGGCCGTGGAGAACGGGGATGTTTTGCTCGAACGGCGCGGTGCGGAAGTGCTCATCCATAGCATGGAATCCGGCGAGCATTTCGCGGAAGTTGTCCGGGCCGAGGGCAATCATGTTTGAGAGGCCGATGGCGGAATCCATCGAATAGCGGCCCCCTACCCAATCCCAGAAGCCGAACATATTGGCGGTGTCGATGCCGAACTCGGAGACTTTCTCGGCATTTGTGGAAACGGCGACGAAGTGCTTGGCGACGGCGGCTTTGTCACCGCCCAGACCGGCGAGCGACCACTCGCGGGCCGAGGCGGCATTGGTCATGGTCTCCAGCGTGGTAAATGTCTTAGAGGAAATGATGAAGAGCGTCTCGGCGGGGTCGAGGTCGTGTGTGGCCTCGGCGAAGTCGGTGCCGTCCACATTGGAGACGAAGCGGAAAGTGAGCGAGCGGTCGGTGTAGTGGCGCAGGGCCTCGTAGGCCATCACGGGACCAAGGTCCGAGCCGCCGATGCCGATATTGACGATGTTTTTGATGCTCTTACCGGTGTGGCCTTTCCACTCGCCGGAGCGGACGCGATTGGAAAATTCGGACATGCGGTCGAGCACGGCATGCACCTCTGGAACGACATCGACACCATCGACTTTGATCGACGCCGAGCGAGGAGCGCGGAGGGCGGTGTGGAGAACGGCGCGGTTCTCGGTGATGTTGATCTTGTCACCACGGAACATGGCGTCGATCTTGCCGCGCAACCCAGCGGCGTTCGCGAGATCGATGAGGCAAGCGACTGTCTCGCTGGTGATCAGGTTTTTAGAATAATCCAAGAAAAGCCCAGCGGCTTCGAGTTGGAACTTCTCAGCGCGGGCCGGATCGGAAGCAAAAAGCTCGCGGAGGTGAGGAAGGGATTCGGATTGGATGGAGAGGGTTTCCCAGGCGGGGTGTAAGGTGAGCATAAGAGTTTTAAGTTTTAAGGATTAAGTTTTAAGTTGGTTGTTGTTTGGGGGTCGTTGAGAAGCGGAAGCGGTTTATTGGGAATTAACCACAATCGAAAAGGCGGGGCCTTTGAGATAGAGCAACCGAAGGTTGGCCCGAAGGGCGAGACGAGCGGGAGCGAGCGAGTCAAAGGACACGGAGAGCACGGAGGAAAAGGGAAAGTTGAACTAACGTTTAAGCGGCAGCATATTGCAGGCAGGCGTCGATGTCTTGTGGTTCAAGATAGGGAAAATCTTT
Organism: Verrucomicrobiota bacterium; assembly: GCA_026398285.1. GTDB lineage: Bacteria > Verrucomicrobiota > Verrucomicrobiia > Chthoniobacterales > Terrimicrobiaceae > UBA967. The sequence goes on along the minus strand of JAPLTI010000302.1, from coordinate 4,622 downwards.
CAGGATTTCGGACTCGGGAACACGGGATGCCAACATTTCCAAAATATCCTTCACGCGAATTCTCATGCCTCGGATGCACGGACGACCGCCACACTTGCCTGGTTCGATGGTGATGCGATCAAGAAGTTCGGATTTCATAGGTGTAGATTTGGTTATCGATTCAAAGGTAAGCGAGAAAATCTCAATTTCAACTTTTACTTTTTCTCATCTGTGGCTTTTGGAAATTCTTGTTATAAAAATTTACCCTTTTTACTTTCAATCAAAATATAGAACCTTGTTTTTACACATTAAAATTACTCCTTCATCCCCTCCTCTGTGCTCTCTGTGTCCTCTGTGGTCAATCCTTCTTTTCGAGGTGGCCGCCGAATTGGAATCTCATGGCGGAGAGGAGTTTGTCTTGGAACTCTGAATCGCCACGGGAGCTGAAGCGCTCGTAGATGGCGGTGGTGAGGACTGGGACTGGGACGCCTTCGTCGATGGCGGCTTTGATGGTCCAGCGTCCCTCGCCGGAGTCGCTGACGCGGCCGGCGAAGTTGGCGAGGGTGGGGTCTTTGACGAGGGAGTTTGCGGTGAGGTCGAGGAGCCAGCTGGCTACGACGCTGCCACGGCGCCAGACTTCGGAGATGTCGGTGAGGTTGAGGTCGTATTGATAATACTCGGGATCGCGGAGCGGTGTGGTTTCGGCGTCGATCGTTTGCATTTGTTTGCCGATATTGGCATTTTTTAAGATATTCATGCCTTCGGCGTAGGCGGCCATGATGCCGTATTCGATGCCGTTGTGAACCATTTTGACGAAATGACCGGCGCCATTGGCTCCGCAGTGAAGGTAGCCGAGTTCGGCGGTGCCTTGGTTATCGGGGCGTCCCACGGTGCGGGGAATGTCGCCGATGCCAGGAGCGAGGGTGCGGAAGATCGGGTCGAGGTGTTGGACGATTTCCTTCTCGCCGCCGATCATCATGCAGTAACCGCGCTCGAGGCCCCACACGCCGCCGCTGGTTCCGACATCCACATAATGGATTCCTTTGGGCGCGATGTGCTTGGCGCGGCGGATATCGTCGATGTAGTAGGAATTGCCGCCGTCAATGATGGTGTCGCCTTTTTCAAGGAGCGGGAGGAGTTCCTCGATGGTGGAGTCCACCGCAGCCGCTGGCACCATAAGCCAAATGGCGCGAGGGGCTTCCAGCTTGGAAACGAAATCCGCGAGGGATGTCGCGCCGGTGGCGCCTTCTTTGACGAGGGAGTCAATGGCGGTTTGCGAGCGATCGAAGACAGTGGCTTTGTGGCCGTTGCGAAGGAGACGGAGGACCATGTTGGCCCCCATGCGGCCGAGGCCGATCATACCAAGTTGGGACATAGGATTTTTAAGGATTAAGGGTTAGGTGGATGGTGTTTTGGGATTTACTGGGAAAAGGAAATAGTTTTGAGGGATTTTTAACCACGAAGGACAGACATGTAGCAACCGGGCTTAAGGGAGTCTGAATCGAAAAGCCAGGCGTGGAGGTTTTCCGGCGTATTTGCGGCTGATTCGAGGATGGTATGATTCCGGCGGGTTTTTCCAAGCTTGCTGCTCACCGGTTCGTGGATATCTTTGGCAGTGATGATACCGAGGTCGGGATACTGAATTTTCCACCACCATTGATGGACGATGAGGCGGATTTTCAAGGCATCCGCCGAGATGGGCTGGTTCTGGATTTCCACGGTCGAGCGGGCGGACACCAGCACAAGAACGAAAACGATGAGGCAGAGAATAACCGTCCTGGCCATCTCGATTTTATAGCTACCATAAACCTGCGGAGGCTCCTCAAGATGATCCTCCGGTCCACGCGGGCGGAATTTGATGAGGACGCAGGCCATCACAGCGATGACTACAATAAAAATGCCAAAGCCTGCGAGATGCGTCGGCTCAAGGAGCAGTTCGGCAGAACGGGAGAGCGGCTGGAAAATGTCCGCGACTCGCTGAATTTCAGCAGCCGGTGTGGCCTGTGGTTCGGCTGCGAAAGAGGCTGCGCCTGGTGCGAAGAGCAGAAAAGCCGCTGTCGCAGTGGGGATGAAAGGTTTTAGAAGACCCGAAATGTAAGACCTGATCGGCGACACATCGGCCATCCAAAATGGGATCGCCGGATGTTGGAAGATTTTTTTTAGAAAAACTTCGTAACATTTCATCGCATGCCGACTGCCGGGGCATCGACTCGTAGGCGGACGCCGCTTCGCGGCTGAGATTTGGGTCATGCCGGAGGATGACCCTCCCGATGGTTTCGACAGCGCGGCGCTTTATTTCAAGGCTTGAGGATGGCGAAGGTTTTTTGGCCAGACCGCTCCAAGAGAAGGAGGATGCCACGGTCATTGTCCATGCCCTCCAAGATGGTTTCGAAATCCTTCTTACTGTGAAAGCCAGGGCCGGCGGGCTGGTCACTGCCATTTGCCTTTGGGGCTGGCGAAGGACTGGACTTTCTGCCCTGCGAGCGCATCGAGGCGCGAACGAATTTATCAGGCTGCTCGCCGGTCTGCACGGTGACACGAACCGTGCGGCCTTTGCGCCAGATCTCGAGTTCCACGGATTGACCGATTTTTTTACCAAGAATCTCGCGCTGGAGGTCGGCCGAGATGTTTACGGACTTGCCGTCCACTTTGGTGATGACATCCCCCGGGATGAGATCACTGCGCTGCGCAGGGGCTCCAGGCTCGATGCCGCGCAGGACGACGCCTCGGTCTATGCCTGGGAAGAGTTGGCGGAGTTGGCTGTCCTCTTCCAGACTGGCTATGGAGATGCCCAGCCAAGGACGGCTGACATAGCCTTTGGCAAGGAGCTGCTCGGCGATGTTTTTTGCTGTGTTGATGGGAATGGCAAAACCAACGCCGCGATTGATGCCGCTGATGAGAGTATTGATTCCCACGACGCGTCCCTCGATGTCGCAGAGTGGGCCGCCGCTGTTGCCTGGGTTGATCGAGGTATCGGTCTGAATGAATTCGTCGTAATAGCCGCCGAGGGCGAGTGTGCGGCCTTTGGCGCTGATAATGCCCGAGGTGAATGTGTAGGGCAGCTCCATGGGCGTTCCAATGGCGAAGGCGAGTTCCCCCACCCGCACGGCGTCGCTGTCGCCGAGGGATGCCACGCTGAGATCTGGAGCGTTGACTTTGATCACGGCGATGTCGCTGCGTTCGTCGACTCCGATGATCTCAGCATCGAATCGGCGTCCATCGCGGAGCTTGACCTTGATCTCGCTGGCGCCGGCGACGACATGGTTGTTCGTAATAATGTGGCCGTCTTTGGAGAATACAAAACCCGAGCCGATGTTTGGCGGGGTATCTGAGTTGGCACCCGTCTCGGGAACCACTCGGTAAGGGGCGCCATTCGGGCCTCGGAAAAAGAACTCCAACCCGCCAGGGAGGCCGGATACTGGGTTTTCTCCGGCTTGCCGAGATTCGATGACGACGACGGAGGGCGCAGCCTTCTCAAAAACAGCCGCAAAGGAATCGCTCAACTGCCGCAGGGCGGATGGCGCGGATGCCACTTGAGGAACAACAGGCTCTGCGGCCCAGGCGGTGACCACCGGGAGACAGAGCAACGGAATAAGCCATGTCTTTTTCATGCGGTCGAAAAATACATCCGCTTCAATTGAATTCAAGTGGGGTGCGCCAATTTTTTTCGACAAAAAAGCGAACCGGGGTCACCGGTTCGCTTTCATGTTTAAGGCGTGTGTAATTTTTTATTCGTCTTCGGCGACCACTTCCACCACTTCGTCGGCTTTGCGAGAGAGGCGGTTTGAAAGAATGAAGAAGCTCGGAACCCAAAGACCGATGAAGATGCCGAAACGCTCGCCGTAGGCGCGGTTCTCGCGGGCTGCGGTGAACCATGTGGCCACTGAGGCAATGATCGAGATAAAGCCAAGATAGAGGCAAACATCTGATAGAAGGCGGAGATTTTCGCGATTGTAGCTATCGCGGGCGGGTTGGAGGTATTTGTTGAATTTTGAGGTATCCATAGATCGTCACTCTGTTTCCCGTGCCTTGCCGTGTCAATGAATTTGGGCTTAGTTGATCGCCCCATGAAAAAAATCACCATCGGCCTTGTCATTGTGGCCCTCCTGATCCTTGGCGGCGTTGTGCTCTTCAAACGCTCCGGAGGCGAGTCCCAGGCAGCAGCCTTGGCCCCAGAAGACACCGTTGTTTTTGTAAATATCCCGAACATCCCCCGGACTGGTTTTCGGTGGATCGGGACAGCGCTGGCGCAAATCGCGGCAGATCCAGAGATGCAGGCCTTTCTCGAACTGCCGCTGAAAAACCTGAAGGAATCGCCAACCACCGGCGAGGCCAGCGGAGTGCTGGTCGGACTCAAACCAGGTAATGTCTTCCTCGCCGCAACGCATGCCGACGGCCAAGGCGCGCAGGGCTTGATGGGTTTTCAGTTCTGGGGAAACCGGAAAGACTACGACAACGCCGTAGCCCGCCTGCGCAAAGAGCTTCCAGAACCTGATCAGGAGGTGGTCAAAGACACTCACAACGGATTGGAGATTCTGGTGACACGGCACGGCGACATCACGCTCTACTCCGCCGCCGCCGGGCGCTGGGGGTTTCTCTCCACAAGTCTCGACCAAATAAAAATCGCTCTCGACCGTGCCACG
>JAPLTI010000337.1 GCA_026398285.1 Verrucomicrobiota bacterium | reverse complement strand
GGCAACCGCATTGGATTAAAAAATCCCACGAGTTACTTTAACTGCGGTGTCCTACTGGTCGATATACCGAACTGGAAAAAAATCGCGCCACTATCAATTATTCCCGCCATTATTGAGCAATACTCCGCGAAAATTTGCTATGGAGATCAAGACATCCTGAATCTTGTTTTTGAAGAAGCCTATTTATCATTGGATTACAAATACAACCACATGCTGATGGTTGCCTTATCCGGCATGATTCCCAATCCTCGCTTGGGCGAAGAGCGTCCGGTCATCTTGCACTTCCCTGGTCAGATCAAGCCTTGGCATGAATATGCACCCCGCAATCTGCAATCCATCTATTTCCGCTACGCAGCGGCCTGCCAATGGATCGGTATGAGATTGGCCGAACCTGCCAGCATCCAAGAAACAAAGATAGCTGCAATGCTTTCTGAAAAATTAGGGAATAAAAATCTGTTCGAAAAATATGTGGCTAAATTGAAATAAATTTCTACTCTGAACCTTATCGATCATGGATGCTTTGACACTGCCTGTAATTCCTTCACATCGTCACATAAACGCAACGCCAGATGAATTGGCTTTGCTCAAGCGATGCCGACCATACACGATGACTCCACCGGAGGTTACGCTCAATGCCATTCGGGCAGCTCAGTATGTTGCTGAATACAATATTCCTGGAGCAGTCGTCGAATGCGGCGTGTGGCGTGGTGGCGTGAGCATGGCTATGGCATCCCGCCTCAGTATGGGCGGGCAAGTAAAGGATCTTTATCTTTATGATACTTTTGATGGTATGAGCGAACCAACGGAAAACGATGTTGCTCCTTCCGGCCAAAAAGCCGAAGTGCTACTTAAAAATCTCGCTAAAGATGAGCAAAACCACATATGGGCATTCGCGCCACTAGATAAAGTCCGTAGCAATGTGGAATCGGTCGGGTATCCCGCTGAAAAAATCAAATTCGTCAAAGGTAAGGTAGAGGACACAATTCCTGAAACCATTCCCGAAAAAATAGCACTCTTGCGATTGGATACTGACTGGTATGAATCCACCAAACATGAACTGCTACACCTCTATCCTTTGCTGGTCTCCGGAGGTGTCTTGATTTTGGATGATTACGGATATTGGGCAGGTGCAAGAAAAGCAGTGGATGAATTTTTTGAAACTCTCAATGCGAAACCTGAGCTGCATATTGTCTATGATGGTATTGCAAACTCCGCTCGCTGGGCTATCAAACCTTAAAATCTATGAAAACGAGGGAAGAAATGTTGAGCCGGATTCCAAAGTTCTCGGTTGGCGCCGAGATAGGAGTTTTCAATGGGGCCTTCAGTCAGTGTATTATTGATCTTATCAATCCTAGATCGCTTTTCCTTGTTGATATTTTTGCGGGACAAATGGTTTCCGGAGATAAAAATGGCGAAAATTTTCAACAAATCAACTTATACCAGAGCTATTTTGATCTTTTTAGAAAGTATTTAAACAATCCAAGTATCAGTTTATACCGAGGGCCAAGCGGGCATTTTCTGAGTTTACTTCCAGATGGTTATCTGGACTTCATCTACATAGACGGAGATCATTCATACAAGGGAGTTAAAATCGATATCGAACTCGCCAGAAAAAAGGTCAAATCAGGAGGTTTCATTTGCGGTCACGACTACACTCCCCAATTTGCAGGCGTTATCCAAGCCGTCGATGAATTCTGCAACAATTATAAAACAAAATTAGAACTAACTCAAGAGGATAAGTGCCCCAGTTATCTCATCGTTAATTCTTAAAATTCTTTTTGAATTCGTTTAAACGCGATTTACCCCACTACGGCAACAAGCCATTCTTGCAGGCTTCCGTAAATGCCCATTCGCATGAGGGCGAATTCGCGTGGGTCGTCGAGGTCGTGGGGGGCGCGGCTGAGGTCGGCGTCGGTGAATTGGTGGATTTCGGCTAAGGCGAGGCGGGCTTGATTCAGGGCGCTGAGCCAGAGGTCGATGTGGCTGCGCGGAATGGTGAAGTGCAATGATCCATCGGGATTGCGCTCTGCGCTGCGGAGGTCGGCGGCGACGGATTCGCGCGCGGCGAGGAAGGTGTCGTGAAGATCCGGCTCGACGAGGGATTTCCAATCATCCAGAAGATCCTCCTCCTCGACATCTTCCGAGGGCTGGGGAAACAGGCGCGACTCGACCAAGGGATCGCCCGATTCCGCCGGCTCCCGAATCGAGCAGAGTATCTGATAAAAAGACTCTTCCACCTGATCGAAAAAAACCGAGCCATTCGGGAGTATTTGAATTTTGATCATTTTCGGATTTTGGACAGAATTAACAGAATTTCAGAATTAACAGGTTAGAGGCACTTGTATTCAGTCATGCCTAAACCCCCCTCCGTGTTCTCCGTGTCCTCTGTGGTTAAAAATTTACGGTGTCGGCGCTTTTTCGAGGGTTGCGAGGAGGAGGTGGGCGTGGAGTTGTTGGACATAGAGCTCGGCTTGTTCGCGGGAGCCGGACCACACCATGGATCGGCCTTTGTTGTGGACTTCGAGCATGTGGCGCTCGGCTTTTTGTTTTGAAAAACCGAGGACGCGGCGGAAGATGAGCGTGACATAGCTCATAAGATTCACCGGGTCGTTGTGGACGATGACCGACCAGACGGAGTCGAGGTCTGATTGGTCTTTGGTTTTGATGTCGGGTGTTTCCAGTGTGGCCATGGTTTTTTAGGCGGCTCGGAAGATGGAGGGCTCGCAGGCGGGAACGACATCCAGGCAGTCGTCGCGCCGCGCGTCGTGCGCTTCGGCATCAAGGCGACCTGGTAGGGAGCGATCAGCCGGCTCCGGGCTCCGGGCTCC
>JAPLTI010000272.1 GCA_026398285.1 Verrucomicrobiota bacterium | reverse complement strand
GGTGGGCTGTGCCGAAGGCGTCGCTCACGAAGAGATTTCCAAGCTTGGTGAGGCTGGCGCGGAAGGCTGCGACTTTTTCGGGGTCGGCCTTTGTCGAGGTGCCATCCTCATTTTTGACTTTGCCCTCTTCTTCGATGTGGAAGCGGATATATTCTAGTTGTACGACTTCGCCGGGCTGGAGAGAGTCGCAGGCGGCTTCGACTTCGGTGCCGACGCAGTCGTTGAGGAACTTTACGGGCTTGCCGAGGAGTTCGGAGAGTTTTTCGGCGATGGGCTTAAGAGAAAATTTTTCGACGACTTTGCCATCCGGGCGGCCGAGGTGGCTCATGAGAACGACGGATGCGCCTTCATTCAGGGCGTGTTGGATCGTGGGCAGGGCGGCGGCGATGCGCTGGGTATTCGTGATGGCACCAGTCTTTTTGTCTTGGGGAACATTGAAGTCGACGCGCATGAGAACGCGTTGGCCTTTTACGGAAATGTCTTTGATGGATTTTTTCATAGTAATGGGAAATTCGAAAGCGAGGGAGGAACGGGTTTGTCTGAAAAGGAATGACCACAGAGTTCACGGAGGGCACAGAGTTTTTGAGGCTCTGTGTTCTCTGCGTCCTCTGTGGTCAATCAGGTTTTGATTACTTACTTGGCGATGACACGGACCATCTCGAGGACTTTGTTCGAGTAGCCCCATTCGTTGTCATACCAGGAGACGAGTTTGACGAAGGTCGGGTCGAGGGCGATACCGGCTTCTGCGTCGAAGACCGAGGTCTGGGTTTCGCCACGGAAGTCTGTGCTGACGACTTTCTGGTCGGTGTAGCCGAGGATGCCCTTGAGAGGGCCTTCGGAAGCGGCTTTGATGGCGGCGCAGATTTCCTCGTAGGAGGCTGGCTTGTCGAGTTCCACCGTGAGATCAACGACTGAGACATCGGAGGTTGGCACGCGGAATGCCATTCCGGTGAGTTTTTTGTTGAGGGCTGGGATGACCTTGCCCACGGCTTTGGCAGCGCCGGTCGAGGATGGGATGATATTCTCGAGAATGCCGCGTCCACCGCGCCAATCCTTGCTGCTCGGGCCGTCAACGGTTTTTTGTGTGGCCGTGGCAGCGTGAACGGTGGTCATGAGACCGCGCTTGATGCCGAAGGTGTCGTTGATGACTTTGGCGAGCGGGGCGTGGCGTGGTTCACACCGTAGACGAACATCGGGGTCTCGTCCTTGGAAGGCGCGGACATGATGACTTTCTTGGCGCCGGCCTTGAGATGTGCTTCAGCACTGGCGTTGTCGAGAAAGAGGCCTGTGGATTCGACCACGATGTCAGCACCGACTTCGTCCCATTTCAGAGTGGATGGATCTTTGACGGCGGTGAGGCGGATTTTGTTGCCATTGACGATGAGGTGATTGCCCTCGACAGAAACTTCGCCTTCGAAACGACCGTGAACCGAGTCGTATTTGAGCATGTAAGCGAGATACTCGGGTTCAAGAAGATCGTTGATGCCGACAACTTGAATGTCCTTGCTGAAATTTTTGACCGCCGCACGGAAGACCATGCGCCCGATGCGTCCGAAGCCGTTGATACCGATTTTTACCATGATGTTTTTATTAGATTTGGATTGATGTTCCAGCAGGGGCGAGAACATTTAAGAGAGAGCATGCGGCAGCGTCAATCGCGAAAGGGACTCCGCATTCCAAACGGGAATGCGAGCGGAGAAAGATTCAGCTGCCATGCGAAATAGATGTCCTCGAGCCTGCGAAGGTGACGAGCGGTCATAGAACAAAAACGGAGTCACCGAATTCGCTGCAGATCTGTCCCCGCCACTCACGGACGGAGATCTCGGAACTTTACAAAGCCCATTCGAGATTGAAGAAAGAAGCACCTCACGGGAGTTCAAAAAGTGTTTCAAAAAATCATTCGCGCTTCCTGAGGGGATGAGGCAAAAGGGCGGGCAAGGAAACGATGCTGAAATGCATTATAAAACGCGGTGAATTTTGGCCAGCAGGTCAACGCTGTGGACACTCGTTGCAGGAAATCTCATATCGAGGCTGCTTCAAGCCTCAGTTGGCAGGATTTTTTATTCAAAAATTTAGCGCGCATGGGGATGTTGTTTGCGATCCCTTTATGGGGCGCGGAACCACGCCGCTTGAGGCTGCACTGCTTGGGCGCAAGGCGGTCGGGATGGACGCGAATCCCCTCGGTGAGATGCTCGTAAAACCGAGATTGAATCCACCGGAGATCCAGGAGATTGAGGCGCGGCTGGCCAGTATTCCTTGGAATCGCTTTTCCACACTGCGTGAGGATTTGTTGGCATTCTACCATCCTCAAACCCTGCAAAAAATCACTGCGCTCCGAGATTATCTCTTGGAGAAAGATTCCGCAAACCAACTTGACGCGATTGATGCCTGGATACGACTTGTAGCCTTGAATCGCCTTAGTGGCCACTCGGCAGGATTTTTCTCCGTCCGCACCATGCCACCCAATCAAGCCGTGCCTGTATCAAGACAAGTTGCGATCAACGCGCGGAATCATCAGACGCCCGAGCCTCGCGATATTACGGCACTTATCCTGAAAAAATCCCGATCACTTCTGCGGCATATTACAATTGCTCAACGCGAGCAACTCTCCAAACTCGCCCCGGAGCATCGAATCAGCGCAGGCTTGGCTAAAAAAATGGATCACATCGCAGATGAGTCCGTGCAACTGGTCATAACATCGCCGCCATTTTTAAATGTCGTGAACTACAGACAAGACAACTGGCTCAGATGTTGGTTTGCAGGTATTGATCCCCAAGCAATTCCGAGACTCACTTCATCTTCCAACCAGTGGACAGCGGGAATGACAGAGGCCATGCAAGAAATGCGGCGTGTTGTCAAACACGGCGGTCACATCGCAATAGAGGTCGGCGAAGTTAAAAAAGGGCAAATAA
>JAPLTI010000206.1 GCA_026398285.1 Verrucomicrobiota bacterium | reverse complement strand
CGAGCATGTCGACTTCGTGCGTGTAAAGCGGTTTGGGGCTTGTGTAGGCGACTTCACGGGACTCGTCGCCCAAATTGATGATCGCCTTGCCATCCGCAAACCACGGGCTTGGTATGACCATATTGCCCTCCGATCCATAGATGCGAATCTGGTTGTGCTGATGGACTTGCAGGCCGCACGAAACATTGGCAAGGATGTTGCCCGGAAACCGCATCGTGGCCGTAGCCCATTCATCGACGCCGGTCTCGCCGACATGGCCGTAACCCTGCATCTCGATCGGTTCAGCAAAATCTTTCCCCTGGGCATTGCCGGCAATGGCTCTCGCCGCGCTGACCGTGTAGCAACCGACATCCATGATGCCGCCGCCGCCGAGTTTGTTAATCATGCGGGTGCCGGTCGGGTTGCCTTTCATGTTGAAACTAAATTGCGCCTCAATGATGCGCACATCGCCGATCACGCCTTCGCGGATCAGCTTGAGCCATTCGGCCGTGCCGGGGTGGCAGCGCCACATGAATGCTTCCATGAGAAACACCTTGTTGGCGCGGCAAGCCTCGAGCATGAGCAGCACCTCGGCGTGGTTCATCGCGAGGGGTTTTTCGCAGAGGATGTGCTTGCCGGCTTCCGCCGCTTGCACGGTCAACTCGCAATGCCGGTTGTTCATCAATGCCACATACACGGCGTCGATCTCTTCGTCGGCCAACATCGCGGCATAAGACGGGTAACACTTGCCTTTCGGCAGATTGTATTTTTCGCCCCACTTATTCGACGACTCCTGCGTGCGGCTACTGACCGCATTGAGTTCCCCCGTTTCCGACTCCGCCAACCCTTTGACCAATGCGTGAGTGATAACGCCAGATCCAATAATGCCCCATTTGAGTTTTTTCATGAGTGCCGGGTCGTGGGGTTTGCTATGGCTTCAATCGCACAAACCTTGGAGATAATCTAGGCTGCGCGCGATGCATTCGAAGGGATCGCCGGGGCAGGTGTCCTGTTCGACGATGAACCATTTGCAACCGGCGGCCTCGGCTGCAGTGAGAATTTCCGGGATGTTCATATTTCCATGGCCGACCTCCGCGAAGATGCGTTCGCCCTTGGCCGTGACGGTGTAATCTTTCACATGCAGCAGCGGCAGGCGTCCGGCGAGGCGGCGGCATGCTTCGGCAGGATTCCCACCACCGCCCTGGACCCAATGGATGTCGAGTTCGGCTTGAAGATGCCCCGGCGAGGTGCGGGCATAAATGTCATCCAGCACCGTGCGGCCATCGCGTTGGAAATACTCGAGGGCGTGGTTGTGATAACAAAGCGTCATGCCAGCACGGCGCAACACGGCACCTGCGGCATCGAGGCCAGCGATCATCTTCTCGACCTGAGCGATATCCGACATTTCGACACCCGCGGGATAGGCATAGACCGCATGGGTGATGCCAAACTCCCCCAGCCGATCCACCACCTGCTGTGGTTGATTCAAAATCATTTCCGTCGACTCGTGGCTTGAGCAAATTTGCAAGCCAGCATCGCGCACGATCTTTGCCGCACCAGCGGGATCCAGACCTGCGGTTCCCGCAAGCTCGACGGCATGATAGCCAATGTCGCGCACACGCCTTATCGTTGCCGCGAAATCGTCAGGAGTTTTGGTGAAATCTCTCAGAGTGTAGAGCTGAACGGCGATCTGTTCGGTTTTCATGTTGGGTTCGATCAGTGGTATTTGGCAACCAGTGTGCGGCCTTTTTTGGCGCTCTGCGCCGCGAGGTCGAGGATGTGGATGGGGCGGCGTGACCACTCGGGAGTGATGACAAGTTTCGCGCCCTTCGTGAGGTGGTCAGCGATATTGCCATAAAATTTCTCCGATGCGTTTGGATAATGAGCGCCTTGTTCCAGAGAATAATTCTGCCCATCCCGCTTGTGGATCGTATATCCACTCCAGTCGATGACATAACTTCCCTCCGTGCCCGTGATTTCAAGAAAGCCGGGCTTAGCATTCGAGTCGAGCGAGGTGATATTGAGCGTCAACCACGATCCATTGCGGAAGCGCACGACCGCCTCGGCTTCATCCTCATTGGTATCTTTCTTCCATTTGGTCTTGGGAGCCCAATACCCCGTCTTGGAAAAACCGGCGACTTCCGTGATGTCCGAGTCGATCAATTGCAGACCGTATTCCAGAAGATGAACGCCCCAATCATAAAGGATGCCGCCGGAAATGGTCCGACTCGTGCGCCACCAATCGCTAGGCAGGGCGCGGGATCCCATGCGGGCTTCGACTCGATAAATGTTCCCGATGACTTTCTTTTCCTTGATCTGCTCCACGGCACGCAGGATCCATCCATCCCAGTGCCGGTTGTGGTAGGTCGAGAGGACCACGCCCGATTTCTTGGCAGCGGCGATCATCGCGTCACACTCGGCGGTGGTGATGGCCAGCGGCTTCTCGCAAACCACATGGCGGCCGGTCTTGAGACATTGCAGGGCGAGCTTCGCGTGCGTGTTGTGCGGCGTGATGATTGTGACCAAATTCACATCCGACTTGCGAAGCATGTCGGCGACTGTCGAGTAGGTCTGAATGCCCGGGAAATCGGTCTCGGCGACTTTCAACCGCTCCGCGTCGACTTCACAAACTGCCACCGGCGTCATTCCGGCCAGTTCCATTTCCTTGAGATGGCTGCGCCCCATGTTGTATGCGCCTCCGTAGCCGATGACTCCGACGCGAATCTCTGATGCGTTTTTGTATTTTTTCATAATGTTGTTTTTGTTGGAAATCAAAGGGCGTTGCCCGCCCACAGGATGCCATTAAGAGACATCTGAAAAACCTGCGGATAGGTATCGAACTCGGCGGGCTCATGTCCCAGCGCGGAATAGAAGACGCGGCCCTTGCCCCAGTGTTTTGTCCACACCACCGGCATCGTGCAGGTGCGTTCCTCAAAGGTATAGTCTGCCTCTGCCAACACCCGGACACCCGGATCCATGAGCATGTAGTATTGCTCGGACTTGTAGGAAAATTCCGTCGGTAGCCCTTGCATGATCGAATCCTTGGGGCAGGTAACCTTAACCGAGTATTCGCCGACATGCGGATGCCCTACAAAATGCCCGCCGACCATCCACTCATAATCAAGATCGCCACGGAAGGCATCGCCCATGCCGCCATGAATCCCGCCAAGCCCGACTCCTGCACGCACAGCGTCTCCCAGGCCGGCGCTTTCCTCAGGGGAAAGCTTCCCGCAGGTCCAGCAGGGTGAGATGACATCGAAGGTCTTGAGCCAGTCCGTGTCGGCAAGGCGTTCCAGGTTGGTGATTGTCTCCGTTTGCCAACCGTGCGATAGAAGAGCTGAATTGAATCTATGGACGATTTGTTCAGGCTTGTGGCCATCCCAACCGCCTTGAAGGAATAGGAACTTTGGGGAGTTCATAATTGTTTGAAGCGTATTTATTGGCTTTGATCACAAATGGCCATGGACAACCTTTTCAAAAACCTGTCTTTTCCGGTCAGATTCTGGCACGAGGAAGGAGGACCATTGCGTTCGATGACGCCATTGAGTTCGCTGGGCTTCATCCCCCGCAAGACCGGTTGGGTGCGCAGCCAATTCGACACAGCAAATTTCTCTCTGATTCTCAATGGTGGTGGCGAGTTTCACAGGAAGGGGCACTGCTGGAAGGTCGAGGCCCCTTGTGTGATCACACAGTTGGAAGGCGATTACTTGGAATACGGCCCCTCCGAGCCTCATGAATTCTGGACCGAGCTATACCTCGTCTATTCAAGCGGGCTCATGCCAAGATTTGTCCAATGCGGATTTATCGAGGAATCGCGGCCTGTGTGGCCGATCTCGAATCCCTCCGCGCTCAGACCGCTCCTTGAGGAGTTGGTGCGATGTCTCGCCACCAAGGAAAAATCCGCACGCATCGACCGCATCGCCGAACGAATCATTCTGGAAACCCTTCTACCTCCGCATGTGTCCGACTCGTCCGTCATATCCAAGGCAATGGATGCCATCCAAACCAACTGGCAATCGCCGCCGAATCTGGAATCCCTCGCCGGCAAATGCAACATGTCGGTATCCACCTTCCAACGCCGTTGGAACGACTCCATGGGAATCACCCCAGCGCGCTACGCCCTGGGGTTAAAACTTCAGGAGGCTTGCCGACTTTTGATCGAAACCAGCAACTCCATCTCAGAGGTCGCCAACGCCTGCGGATTCGATGACGAATTTTATTTCTCCCGCTGTTTCCGCCGGCAATTCGGAAGCCCCCCGCGCACTTACCGCAAGGAACACCTCATCCGCAGCGGCAGGGCGATGTAAACACCAACTTGATGCCAGCTCAGGTTGCCATAATATTTCCGTAATTAAACTAGGGGTCAGTGTTCATTTTCTTTCATTTTTTCAAATCAACCGCGCCCGCAGAGACGCCGCTTTGCGGCTGAAGAATGGGTCATGCCGGAGGATGGACCCTCC
>JAPLTI010000148.1 GCA_026398285.1 Verrucomicrobiota bacterium | reverse complement strand
CTCGACTTTTTGAGCAAGTTCCTTGACCCCTGCGCCCACTTCACCGGCGGCTTGGAGAATTTTGATGATTTGCTCTTGCATAAAGCCTTTTGGCGAGCGTGGTTTTTTGGGGCCCTTGGTTCCTCCACGGCGTTTTTTGATGGATTTTGCGCGGAGGATGCGGGTTGCCGCAAGGACTTCTCCTGAGGCGAGTCCCGCGATTTCTTTTTCCACTTGTGCCACCTTGGCCAGCAGCGTTTCTTTTTTCTTGGTAAGAGAAAGAAGTGCCGTCAAAGTTTGTGTGTTGATGTCTGTTACTTTCATTAGGATTCTAAAAAACAAGGAATGTCAGTGTGCTGCAAGAAAAAAGTATGCCAGCCGCAAATTTTAAAATAGAACCCAACATACTTGATTATGGGCAGTTTGATGTATGGCGGGCTAAGGGAAATCCTGATAGCAATCTTTTAAGTCCGGAGGAACTGGACCGACTTCATGCGATCTCCAGTCAAAATGCGCGTCAAATATTTCTTTTAAGTAGATGTGCAATTATATCGATTGTAAAATATTATACAAAAAATTGCGATTTTATATCAGAGCTTCACACGCACCCCGGAGGCAAGCCGTTTTTAATTAATTTGCCGGACTTGCACTTCAGTTTAAGCCACACGGGAAGTGAAGTGGCGCTTGTCTTTTCGCGGTCGCCAGTGGGATTTGATATGGAAAAATCCGACCGTCGCACCGACTTCCTTTCTCTGGCCAAGCGATTTTTTACGGCAGCCGAATTGGCTGGCATAGTGGCTGCCGACATGGATTCCGGCTCAAGCTTTTTGGAGCTTTGGACAGCTAAGGAAGCGATTTTAAAGTTGGAAGGAACAGGGATTTCCGGCGGGCTTGATCGCGCGCGGATTTTGAGCGAATCGGAAGGCGACTTGGACGGACGGCGCGTTCACCTGCACCGCATCGAGTGGCCTGGCTTGATTGGCAAACTGGCCTCATTTGAAAAACCAGTCGCAGTAAGAATGAGGGAGTTAATTCTCCAATAATCTCTTACGCGCTGCTTCGAGATTCATTTTGGCGTCTTGCAGGTCGGGGTTGATCTGGAGAGCCCTCTCAAAGCATTTTACGGATTCTGGAATTTGGTTTTCTTGGAAAAGGCTCACGCCGAGATTGCAAAGAAAAGTAGGATTTTCGGGAAATCTCCTAACCAGATCGGCGTAAATCTCCGATGCCTCGCGGTATTGTCCATCCAGCCAAAGCGCGCGGGCGAGGTTGGCTTGAATGGCTATGATGTTCGGCGACAAGCGCATGGATTCCCGAAATTCCGCGATGGCCGCTTTGGTGTCTTTGGTCGCCAGCACGCCGGAGCCGAGGTTGTTGCGGGTTTCCGCGAGGTCCGGCCGCAGCCTCACCGCCTCGCGGAAATGCGGTAGCGCGACATCGATTTTTCCCCGATTGAATTCCCGTGCTCCGAGCCGGTTGTGCGCCTGCCAGCAGTCCCAGTTGTGCAGGAGCGTGTAGCTCCAGAGTTTGTCCTCGTTTTCCCAGATAGCGGCATAATTGTGGCTCAAAAGGGTGAGCCCTCCTGCGACAAGAATGCCGCCGCTGAAGAGGATTTGTTTCCCCACATCGCTTGCCCTCGCAAATGCCGAGCCGGTTGCCGCCGCCGCCAACGCGATGATTCCAATCATCGGGATGTAGAGGAAATGATCCGCCACCCAGCCGACTCGCATATAGGACATCGCCACAAACCCCAGCACCGGCAGGATGGTGATGAAATAAAATCCAAAAGCCATCAGCGCGTGGCGGCCCCAGGTTTTGCGCCGCATCCAGAAAAAAACGAACGCAACAATGATAAGTAGCCAAGGGAGAAATTGGTAGGCTTCCGGTGGGTTCGCCTTCCATTGCGGGTAGATCGGCAGCAGCGTGAGCGGCCAAAAAATCTTCGTCAGATAAAAAAGCAAGGCCATCCCGGCTATAGCCAGCCGCGAGTCAAACCCACCGATCGGAATCGGTTCATCGCCGATGGCGCGATTCAATTGGAAGTGCAGAGTGATCAGACCCAGCAAGAGCGAAATGAGAAAAAACGGCGCGCTGCGCACTATGTCGTGCCAAGAGATTCGACCCCGCAGCCACCAAGCGTGTAGGAGCATGACGCACGGGAACATGACGACGGAGCTTTTCCCCAGCATAGCGGCGAGGAACAGCCCCAGCGCTGCGAAGTAAAACCGGCGCCCGGATTCCTGCTCAAAGCGGACGATGCACCAGGCCGCCGCTAGAAAAAACGGGAGCGAAAGCGTGTTTTTCAACTCCGAGATCCACGCCACAGACTCCACGCCCAGCGGATGCACGGCAAAGATCAGGCCTGCGAACCAGGCCGCGCGGAGGCGCATTTGTCGCAAGAGTCCCCAAAGTAGGCAGGAGGCAAGCGCGTGGAGGATGATGGAGACGATGTGGTAGCCCGTGGAATCGAGGCCAAAAAACCGCCACTGCAGCCAGAGCGCGCTCATGGTGAGTGGCAGATAATCCGCCGTCGCGGGCGCGAACCACAACCTGCCAAGTCCATCGGCAGCCTGCACATCCGCGTTGTTGGTCAGCAGGTAGTCGTCGTCCCAGAGCCATTCGCCATCGTAAACGGGCGAGTAAATCCAAAAGCAGGCCACGAAAATGACAGCCACTTTCAGAAGCGGGATCATCCACTGAGGGGTTGTTGCAGGCCGAGGCACCAGCAAGCACTCCCAAAAACAGAGGGGCATGTCATGGAAAAACCTGATGGCCCTTAGCGCGGGAATCGCTTGCGAAACCCGCTTGGAGGCAGGATATTTTTTCTATGAATGAAAATCAGGGATCGGCGGGCAATGTGATCGCGGCTGTTTGCAGCTTCTTTTTTCCAGGCCTTGGGCAATTAGTCCAAGGTCGTGTGCTTGCGGCCGTGCTCTTCTTTGTTGGCGCGGGCGTTGTTTGGTTCATCAGCTTTGGCATGCTTGGCTGGATGATCCACATTTGGTCCTGCATCAACGCCGCACTCTGGAAACCCGGGAGGATGTGATGACTCTGAAAAACTATGTGAACGGCGCATTCGTTCCCGCGTGGAACGGAAATGTGCGTTCGTTTCACAATCCCGCCGACAATTCGCAACTCGGCGAGGTGGCGGACTCCTCGATTGAGGATGTGGACAAAGCGGTGCGAGCCGCCCGCGAGGCCTTTGACAACGGTCCATGGCCCCGGACTCCCGCTCCAGAGCGGGCCAGTCGCCTTTTCAGACTCGCTGATCTCATCGAGTCACGTGCGGCGGAATTTGCAGAAATGGAGACGCGCAACTGTGGCAAGCCGCTCCGTGAATCCCGCTTCGATGTCGCGGATGCCGCCGCCTGCTTCCGCTACTACGCTGGGCTGGCCACGAAGCCTCAAGGGCAGACCTTTGAAGTCGGTGATCCAAACATCGTCTGCCAGACTGTGCGCGAGCCGATCGGAGTCTGCGGCCAGATCATTCCTTGGAACTACCCGCTTCTCATGGCCGCCTGGAAGCTGGCTCCCGGCCTTGCAGCCGGAAATTGCTGCATCTTGAAGCCTTCCGAGCTCACGCCGCTCTCCGCCTCCTTGCTTTTCGAGCTGATTGACGAGGTGGGGTTCCCGCCGGGCGTCGCGCAGCTTGTGTATGGACTGGGCAGCCCTGTGGGCGCGCGCCTCGCCGAGAGTCCGCTGGTCTATAAAATTGCCTTCACTGGCGGAGGCGACACCGGTCGCAAAATCCTTGCCGCTGCATCCTCGAATTTCAAAAAAGTCTCGCTCGAACTTGGTGGCAAGAGCCCGAACATCGTATTTGCCGATTCTGACCACGCCCTAGCCCTCGAGTATGCGCTCTTCGCTATTTTTGCGGGACAAGGCGAGGTCTGCAGCGCCGGTTCACGCCTGCTCCTCGAGCGCAGTCTCGCCGATTCTTTCCTGCCGAGACTTGCTGCCGCCGCCGAAAAAATCGCCGTTGGCTCTGGCATGGACGAGGCCACCGAAATGGGGCCTCTCATCTCTCGTGCCCACCAGAAAAAAGTCCTCGAACACATCCAGAGCGCCTGCTGTGAGGGCGCCCAACTCCTCGCCGGAGGCTCCGCCTACAATGACCAGCGCAGCGCCGGAAACTTCGTGCAGCCCAC
The DNA here is from genome assembly GCA_026398285.1 of Verrucomicrobiota bacterium. Lineage (GTDB taxonomy): Bacteria > Verrucomicrobiota > Verrucomicrobiia > Chthoniobacterales > Terrimicrobiaceae > UBA967. The sequence goes on along the minus strand of JAPLTI010000148.1, from coordinate 740 downwards.
GATTTTTACCGCTGTGAAACCCTCCATGCGCATCGTGCGGGAGGAAATTTTCGGGCCGGTTCTCGCCGTTCAGCTTTTTGATACCGAGGAAGATGCCATCCGCATCGCAAACGACACCATCTACGGACGAAGCCTACACCGAGGTCAAACAGATCACCCAGTGCATCAATCCCCAGCCCCTCGGCTGGTTCCGCTCGGCACTCTGATTTCTGTGCCCTCCTTCCTTGTCGCTTTTTTCCTCGCGCGTCCGATTGCTTGTGCGTGGCAGTCCACGCTTGCGCCGGATGTCGCCGGTCCCTTTCCGGAGATCCAGCCCTTTCAGGCCGAATACCGCCTGGGTTGGGCGGAGATCGACGCCGCACGGGCCAGTGCGTCCATTTCCTACGATGGCAAGACCGCCACTCTCGTCAGTTCGGGTGGCACGATGGGTTTTGCACGCACCCTTTATCAGCTCGATGCCTCGCTGGATGCCTCCGCCGATCGCTCCAGCCTCCAAACAATCCACTCCACGCAGATGGAAAAATACACCACCCGCACGCTCTCGACACTCATCGAAGGCAAAAACGGCGCCCTCACGAGCCTCCGCGAATGGATTTCGCCAGGTTCCAAGCCCTCGAAGTGGAAGCCTGTCAAAATCTCTCCCATCCGCGACCTCTTTGCCGCATCCCTCTTCATTCGCAGCCAGCCTCTGGCCAAAGGTGATAAAGTCCGCACCCTCGTCTTCCCGGGCGGATCGCCAT
>JAPLTI010000222.1 GCA_026398285.1 Verrucomicrobiota bacterium | reverse complement strand
CGCTCGACTCGCGAAAACCGTGCGCCATTCCAGCGGGCAGGAGGGCGATCGCACCGGAGAAAACCCGGTATTCGGCCGAAGGTGTCAAAAGTGTCCCTCCGCCAGAGAAGTAGCACAGAATCTGACAAAATTTGTGCCGGTGCATCTCAAGGGCATCAGCCTCGGGAAGGTGCTTGTGGAGGCACATGCGGCGCATCCGGAGGCCGGGTAGGCGCAAATCGAGCGCCTGTAAAAGCAGGGGGCGGTAATCTTTCATCGTTTCTTAAAAAAATAAGTCGGAATCGTGCTAATTTCTATCGGCATTGTCATCACTCGATTTTCCACCCTCTGGCATGGTGTTCCTGCATGAACCCACCAGCCAATATCCTTGTCACCGGATCGAGTCGTGGTCTCGGCCGTGGAATCGCCGTCAAACTCGCCGCCGCCGGCCACAGCGTCGCCATCCACTATGCGAACAACCGCGCCGCCGCCGATGAAACCGCCGCCGCCTGCGGTCAAGTCGCTCCAAGCAGCGCCCAAAAATTTCCCGTCGTCGGTGGAAATGTCGGGCTCGCCTCCGACCGGGAGCGCCTCATGGACGAAACGCTCGCCGCATTCGGTCGCCTCGACGCCCTTGTTAACAACGCCGGTATCGCTCCCCGAGTTCGCGCCGACATCATCGAGGCGACGGAGGATATCTTTGACGAGGTAATCGCCGTGAATCTCAAGGGGCCGTATTTTCTCTCCCAGTTGGCCGCGAAGCACTGGCTGGCGAATCCGGGACAATCAACGCTCAAGGGTGGTTACAAACTCATCTTCATCTCATCCCTCTCTGCCAACACCGCATCGATCAATCGCGGCGAGTATTGCATTTCCAAGGCGGGACTCGGCATGGCGACTCAACTGTGGGCCGTTCGTCTCGCCGAAGCAGGCATTTCGGTTCTCGAACTCCGCCCGGGCATCATGGCGACGGATATGACCGCTGGCGTGAAGGAAAAATACGACAAGCTTCTCGCGGAGGGCCTCGTTCCTCAAAAACGCTGGGGCAACCCCGACGATGTCGGCCTCGCTGTGGAATCCATCCTCGGCGGCGCGTTCCCATTCTCCACCGGCGATGTCATCAACATCGATGGCGGCTTCCACCTCCGCAGACTCTAACCCCACCCACATTTATGATCCAAATCGACTCGAACCTCCAAGCATCAGCGCTCTCGGGCGCGCTCGACCGCTTCTTCTCACTCGCCAAGACGAAAATCGCGGCGATCGACCGCGAATACGATGAAAGCAAGGGATCACCGGTCTTCACCGTTGCTGGAAAATATACGACACGCGGCTGGACCGAATGGACTGAAGGCTTCCGCTACGGCATTGCGATCCTTCATTTTGATGCCACGGGCGATCAGGAAAGCCTCACGAGCGGTCGCAACAACACCGTTCGCCGCATGGCCACGCATGTCTCTCACATCGGCGTCCACGACCATGGTTTCAATAACCTTTCGACCTATGGAAACCTCCGCCGATTGATGCTGGAAGGTCGTCTTCCCGAAAACGAATGGGAGAAAAACTTCTACGAACTCGCCATCAAGACCAGCGGCGCCGTTCAGGCCGCCCGTTGGACCGAGCGGCAGGGTGGGGGATTCATCCACAGCTTCAACGGCCCTCACTCCCTCTTCGTGGACACCATTCGCTCTTGCCGCATTCTCATGAAGGCACACCAACTTGGACATGTGCTCATGGCCGAGGGTGACAAACCCGTGAGCCTGCTCGACCGCGCGCTTCAGCACGTCGACTCCACGGCGAAGTATTCCATCTTCTACGGCGAGGGACGCGATTCCTACGACGAACGCGGCCGCACGACCCATGAAGCGATTTTCAATACAAAGGACGGTGCCTACCGTTGCCCGAATTCCCAGCAAGGCTACACCGGATTCAGCACTTGGACGCGCGGCCAGGCGTGGGCGGTTCTGGGTTTTGCGGAAGAACTCGAATTGCTCGCCGCACTCTCCGACGCTGAGTTGGAGCGATTCGGCGGCCGCCAGGCGATTGAGGCCATGATGCTCAAAGCCGCCACTGCGACGGCAGACCATTTCATCGAAAATACGCCGACCTGCGGCATCCCCTACTGGGACACCGGTGCACCGAAACTTCACCTGCTCGGCGATTACATGAACCGTCCCGCGGATCCCTACAAGGCCTACGAGCCGGTGGATAGCTCCGCCGCCGCGATCGATGCCCAAGGCCTCCTCCGCCTCGGCACCTACCTCAAATCAAAAGGTCAAAACGCAGCCGGTGATCGCTATTTCCAAGCCGGACTCAAAGTCGCCCAAACGCTCTTCTCCGAGCCCTACCTCTCCACCGATCCGAAACACCACGGCATCATCCTGCACTCGATCTACCATCAGCCCAACGGCTGGGATCACAAGCCAGACCCCGCCAAGGCCGCCTACGGGGAATCCTCGATGTGGGGCGACTACCACGCCATGGAGCTTGCGGTCTATCTGCAACGCCTCATCAAAGGCGCGCCCTACCTCACATTCTTCGCCTGATCCCTATGGAAAATCTCGATCGTCTCGCGATTCACACGATGACCACCAAGCCATGGGATCTCCCCACGGCTGTGGAAAAATACTCGCGCGCCGGGGTTCGCGGCGTTGGCCTCTGGCGTCAATGGCTCGAGGGCCGCTCCCTCGCCGAGTCCCGCGCCCTGCTTGACGACCATGGAATGAAAGCTGTTTCGCTCGTGCGTAGCGGCTTTTTCCCCGGTCTCACTCCAGAGGAGCGCCAGACCGCCCTTGATGACAACCGTCGCGCCTTGGATGAAGCCGCCGCCGTAGGCGCTCCGCAGGTCGTTCTCGTCTGTGGTGCGACACCGGACCTCAGCCTCACGGAAAACCGTCGCCAGATCACGGAAGGCATCGCCGCTTGTATAGACCATGCCTCATCCGTAGGCGTGAAGCTTTCCATCGAACCCCTGCACCCGATGTATGCCGATTGCCGCAGTGCGGTGAATACCATCGGCCAATGCAATGACATGATCGATCAACTCGGTGACGCCTGGGTGGGCATCGCCGCCGATGTCTACCACATCTGGTGGGATCCGCAGCTGAAGCAGGAAATCCGCCGCGCCGGCAAGCGCATCATCGGATTCCATGTCTGCGACTGGCTCACGCCCACGCAGGATTTCCTTAACGACCGTGGACTCATGGGCGAAGGCTGCATCGACATTCGCGGCATCCGCACCATGGTCGAACAAGCCGGTTTCTCCAGTTGGATCGAGGTCGAAATTTTCTCCACCCGCCACTGGGCTCGCGATCAGGACGAATTCCTCTCCGACATCATCACCGCCTACAAATCCCAAGTCTAAAATCAACCACACAACCCCACACAAAACATGAAAACACACCGCATCGGCATCATTATGAACGGCGTCACAGGACGCATGGGCACCAACCAACACCTCATCCGCTCGATTGATGCCATCATCAAGCAGGGTGGTCTCCGCATTGGAGCGGATGAAGTCATCATGCCCGAACCGATTCTCATCGGACGCAGCGAGAGCAAACTCCGCGAATTGTGCGCCCGCACGAGCGTGACGAAATGGAGCACGAATCTCGACGAGACACTCGCCAACCCGGATTACACCGTTTACTTCGACTCCCAAACGACCGGTCGCCGCGCGGATGGCGTGCGCAAGGCCGTCGCCGCTGGAAAGCACATCTACTGCGAAAAACCGATCGCCGTGGATTCCAAGACCGCTCTGGAATTGCACGAGCTCTGCAAAAAAGCCGGAGTCAAAAACGGCGTTGTGCAGGACAAACTCTGGCTCGCCAGCTTCGTTAAACTCAAGCGCCTCATCGAAACCGGCTTCTTCGGCAAAATCCTCAGTGTGCGCGGCGAGTTCGGATACTGGGTTTTTGAAGGCCACACCATCCCCGCCCAGCGCCCAAGCTGGAACTACCGCAAGGAAGACGACGGCGGCATCAGCGTGGACATGCTCTGCCACTGGCAGTATGTGCTCGAGAACCTCTTCGGCGAACCCAAGGCCATGAGCTGCTACGGCGCCACCCACATCGCCGAGCGCGTCGATGAGCAGGGCAAGCCATACAAGTGCACGGCGGATGACGCCGCCTACGCCACCTTCGAACTCGAGGGCGGAGTGGTCGCGCATTTCAACTCCTCATGGGTGACCCGCGTGCGCCGCGACGACCTCCTCACCGTTCAAGTGGATGGTGAAAAAGGTTCCGCTGTCTGCGGCCTTCGCGATGTCTGGATTCAGCACTACGGCAACACGCCCCGTCCGACCTGGAACCCCGACATTCCGCAGCCCATCAATTTCTTTGAGGGCTGGTCCAAAGTCCCCGATCAAGAGACCTACGACAACGCCTTCAAAATCCAGTGGGAACTCTTCCTGCGCCACCTCGTTCTCGACGAACCATTCCCATGGGATCTCCTGCGCGGAGCCAAAGGCGTCCAATTCGCCGAACTCGGCCTCAAGAGCTGGGCGGAACGCAAGTGGGTCACAGTCGATCCGCTGGTCAAATAGTTCCATTCAACCACCCGGTCTGGAGAACAAACTCCAGACCGGACTGGTTCCCCCCGCGCGCAGACCCTTGGAGGGTCAACCTCCGGCTTGACCCAAGCCTGAAACGCTCCCGCCAGCACGACGCCCCGCTCCCATCAGTCCGCGCGTCTCTGCGAAGCTCGCTGAAACGCCGCTCCGCGGCTGAAGTTTGGGGCATGCGAGACGATGCCCCTCCCATTTCACGCCCCGTGCGGCAGCGCGCAAACCCTTGGAGGGTCAACCTCCGGCTTGACCCAAGGCTGAAACACTCCCGTCAGCACGACGCCCCGCTCCCATCACCCCGCGCGTCTTTGCGAAGCTCGCAGAAGCGCCGCTTCGCGGCTGAAGTTTGGGGCATGCGAGACGATGCCCCTCCCATTTCATGCCTCGCGCGGCAGCGCGGATTCTTGGGTCAACCTTTGCCTTGCTCGCGCCCCTGCTCGCTGCGCCCTCCGGGCCATCTGCGATGTGCTTCCTCCGCCCCGCCCAGGGCTTCGGTTGGCTTGACCCAAGCCTGAAACGCTCCCGCCAGCACGAAGCCCCGCTCCGATCACCCCGAGCGCCTCTGCGAAGCTCGCAGAAACGCCGCTCCGCGCCTGAAACTTGGGGCATGTGAACCGAAGCACTGGG
>JAPLTI010000227.1 GCA_026398285.1 Verrucomicrobiota bacterium | reverse complement strand
GCGTTGTTCGCCTTGTTTCTCCTTCCTTTGATGTGGCGCAGGCGTCTCCCTTTCCGAGCCTGAAGCCGTTTGATAGCAGGCGAGATGACCGCCCCACAACAGTCGAAATCGCTCACGATGCTTTACAAGCTGGCTTGGGCTGCTAGGTTCTCTCTCAGTAGCGGGGCGTAGCTTAGCTTGGTAGAGCGCCTGGTTTGGGACCAGGAGGTCGGAGGTTCAAATCCTCTCGCCCCGATTTTTTGGTATGCCGTCGAAGACGATGCCACAGTTTCTGGAGTCATCAACTTTACCGTTCGGCGGAGCTTGCGGATCGCAGAATGAAAGAAAGTTACAGGCGGCCCATTTTATTCAGGCAGCAAGAGCCTGGCAACACGCTGGAGCTGCGGGCCGGGATTCATTTTGACGCGGAGGGGGGTAACTTTCACGGAATCGCCATCGGATTCCAGCAGCCACGAAAAAATGGCGACAGGCGGATTCGTTTCCGAAAGCGGGCCGTCGGCAGAACGCCATTCGCCGAAACGCCAGTCGCTGACCACCCAGCCCCGATCTATTTTTCTCACGCTGAAAAAGCCATCTGAGAACCACTCAAGGCGGCGAGCTGGATGAGATCCGGCGATGGGCGCGAGGGCCTCGTGGTTTTTCGGGATGAAATCGAATGATGGCTGCTCGCTGGGTTTCAGAAGCGAGTGGTAGGTGATGACGAAGTCCTTCTCGCGCTCCGCGACGCCGCGCCAAAGAAGCGTGTTGAACGGGGTCGGGGTGGAGATGAGGCGTCGTGCTTCGATGCCAGCTGAAGCAAGATTTTCGCGCATGCGGGATTCGGCGAGGGATTTCGCCCCAAGGCTCCAGACGGCGTAGAGCGAGGCGAGGACGACTCCCGTGGTGTTCGCCCACACGCGCAAGCGGGAGTGGCTTTTTGCAAACCATGCGATGGCCACTCCAACCAGGAGCGGCGCAGTGAAAAGGGGATCGATAATGAACAGATTATTCCAGCCAGCGCGGAAATCGCTAAATGGCTTGAAGACCATCGTTCCGTAGGTGGTGAAAACATCAATCAGCACATGGGTGAAAAAAATTGCGAACACGGTGAGTGCCGCCCTCAGGGTGGTGACGCCTCCCTTGTGGAGACGCGCGATCAACCAGCCAAAAAACGGCGAGGCGATGGCTATGACAAAAAGCGAATGCGACCACCCACGATGCCACTCGAGTTGCTGGATATGATCGAGCCATGGGTTGAAGACGACGTCGAGATCGGGAAGGGTTCCGAGCGCAACACCCCACACGATGGCCTTGTTGCCGAGGCGTCTTCCCATGCCGGCTTCGGCAACGGCGGCACCAAGGACGGCTTGGGTGATCGAATCCACGGCAGCGAAATCCGGCTGGTATCCGGAAAGCTACTCCAGCGTATCGTCCAACGCCGCGAGTAAGGTTGCGATCGATTCGCTCGTTTCGTCGCCCATGTTCGAGATGCGGAAAGTTTTTCCCTTGAGCTTGCCGTAGCCGCCATCGATGACGAAGCGGTGTTTCTCGCGGAGGCGCTTGATCCAAGCCGCGACATCGATGTCGCGATTGTTTTTCACACAAGTCAGGGAGAGCGAGCGGCGACCTTCGGGTGCGAAGAACTCGAATCCATGGGCCTTCACCCACTCGTGCACCTGCGCGTTGAGTGCGGCGTGGCGCGCGTGACGGGCTTCGACGCCTTCGCTGAAAATATCATCCAGCTTGGATTCGAGCGCATAGATCAGCGAAATCGCCGGCGTGCTGGGCGTCATGTCCTGCTCTTGGTTTTTGGCGAATTCTACGAAGTCGAAATAGTATCCACGGTCCTTGATCGACTCGGCGCGTTTCATCGCACGCTCGGAGACGGCGAAGAGCGCCAATCCGGGCGGCATGGCCAGCGCCTTCTGGCTGCCGGTGAGCAGCACGTCGATGCCGAGTTCATCCATCGGAATCGGCTGTGTGGAAAAAGACGAGACACTGTCCACGATGAACATCACCTCCGGGAACTCGCGTAGCACCGCTGCGATCTCGGGAAGCGGGTTGCGCACGCCGCAGGAAGTTTCGTTATGGATGAGAGTGAAGGTATCGAATCCGCCTTCCGAGAGTTTCGCGCGGATCATGTCCGGCTCGATGGACTGTCCCCACTCGACTTGGAGAGCAACCGCCTCTTTACCGCAGCGCTTGCTGACATCAAGCCACTTGTCGGAAAAGGCCCCGCACATTCCGTTGAGGACTTTTTTCGCCGTGAGATTCCGGATCGCCCCTTCCATGACTCCCCAAGCCGAGGAAGTCGAAAGAAAGACCGGGCGCTGGGTGCCGAAGAGGGTCTGAAGGCGGGACTGGATGCCGCCGTAGAGTTTTTTGAACTCCGATCCGCGATGGCCGATCATCGGCGCGCACATGGCGCGGAAGGTTTTTTCGGAAACTTCGATCGGACCCGGAATGAAGAGCTTGATGTGTGACATAGCAAAAAAGGTGAGGCTCTCATGTTACGGCCGACACAAGGCCGATGACGAAGAAATTTTGCAATCCAGCACGCCTGACGCCAAGATTCGCCGCATCCCAATGGCCGCAAAAAAAACCTCATCAGCGATTCATTTCATCAGCGGTTCGGACGGTGCCGCTGTGAAGAAAGCCGCCTCCGAACTCGCCGCCAAGCTGGCTCCCGGTGCGGATGCGTTTGGTTTGGAGATCATCGACGGCGCGGTGGAGACGGTGGATGCCTCAATAGCCCGCACGCGGGAGACAATGCAGTCCCTCGCCACAATGCCGTTTCTCGGCGGCACGAAACTTGTGTGGCTAAAGAGTGCAGCCTTCCTCGCCGACAGCGTCGCGGGCCGTTCGGAAAATGTCATCACGGTCGTCGAGCAGCTTTGCGACTTACTGGATGAAGGCCTCCCCGACGGGGTTACTTTTTTGTTGAGCGCGCCGGGCGCGGACAAGCGCCGCTCGGCCTACAAACGCCTTTCCAAAGCCGGAAGCACGGTCCTCCACGACAAACCGTCGCTGGGATTCGGTGCGGGCGAGGAGGAAATCATCAGCTGGACGATGCAGCAGGTGCGGGCGCGCGGGTTAAAAATTTCGGCGGATGCCATCGAGGTGCTTGCCGCCCGTGTGGGGCTGGATTCCGCGCAGCTCTACAGCGAACTAGATAAAATCGAGACGGCCTTCGGGCCCGGCCACCCCATTGGCGAGCGCGATGTGCGCGACCTCGTGCCTGCGACCCGCGAGAGCGGCGTGTTCGATATTGGCAATGCTATCTCCGCCCGCAACCTCCCGCTGGCTCTTGAAACGCTCGAACAACTTTTTTACCAAGGAGAAAAAGGTGTCGGCATCCTGTTGGCATCCATCGTCCCGACCGTTCGAAATCTTCTCCTCGCAAAAAGCCTGCTCATCCGCCACAAGCTTCGCCCCCCCGCCGAGGCCCAGTATTTCTCAGGGACACTTGCAAAACTCCCGCCTGAGGAAACAGATTTTCTGCCCCGCAAAAAGGACGGCAGCCTCAACGCCTATGGCCTCGGCATCGCCGCCAAAAGCTCCGTCCACTACTCGCTCGAAGAGCTCCAGCGCGCCTTCCACGGCTGCGCCGATGCCAATTTCCAACTCATCACCAGCCAGGGTGCGGAGGACGTCGTCCTCACACGCCTCCTCATCGGCTTCATGGGCAGGCCCGCTGTGTGAGAGTAGAGCGGGCGCGGTTCGCTGCGACTACCATTTCATCATGGGCAGCGGATTGAGCGGATGCCGCATGAATTGCCCCCAGGCAAGCCTCACGAGATTTTTGTGAAAGCCGAGATTGGGAAATGCGGCTTGGACGGATTTCACATCGGCGCGGGATAGCGTGAAGCGGCGGACGCCCTGCGTGGCATCCACCCAGTCGCCTTTGCGAAAGACTTCAACCAGCGGGAACCGGCTGTCGGTCGCAGAGCGGAATTTGTGGTGCAGGTTGATCATCTCCGAGATTTCATCGGTCCAACCCGCTTTGCCAGAGCGCTGCAAATACTCTTGAGCCAGCGCGATCGACGGCTCCAGATAGTCCACGACATCCCCCGGCCACATGCCGAGGTCGTGAAAACAGGCGGCTATGATCAGTTTCTCTTCTTCGTCGCCATGGCACTCATGGAACGCGAAGCAAAAATTTAAGACCCGGTAAACATGGTTCTTGTAGGGCTCGAACTGCGCGACGATCACTTCCGCCCGCTCGGCGAGGATGCTCTCCAAAAGCGGGATGTTTTTATGAATTTTCATGGGTCGTCAGGGTGTTAGGGGCTGCGGGATTCGGAATCAAGATTCGGCGACTTCCCTTTCGTAAAAAACCACACCTACCCGCTCGATGTGGTCCAAGAGCTCTTGATGACGAAGAGTCTTTTTCAGCAAGAGATCCACCTTTTGGGGAATCGGCGTTTCCTCCAATTCGCCAAGCATGGTTGCCAGATGCCGCCCCTCCAGCGCATCCCCCTCCAAAGCCAAATCAATATCAGACCCTTCTCTAAAACTTCCCTTGGCGCGCGAGCCGAAGAGCGTGGCGCGTTCGACTTCCGGGTGACGCCTGAACACCGCACGGATTTCTTCTGCGACGCTTGGCGGCACGGCATCCTTCATGTCGCGCGCTCCCGCAAATCCGCCATGCTTCTTCGCAGGTTTGCAAATGCCCCCGCATACTCGTTGACGATGGCGGAGCAAATATCCTCTACCGTTTCCTCGTTGTAGGTGTGCGTGGTTTGGTTGCGACTCGCGATCATCCGCATCCATAAATCGCCGTTCTCAATCAGCTCGGCCGCAAGTGCGGCCCGCGTGGCATCCCTCGATCCATAGATGCCGCTCTGGCCACTTTCCTCCAGAAAATCCTTCATCACATTCCAAGCGAGTTCATGCGTGAACTCGAATGCCTGCACCATCCCTTGCCTCTCGAGTTCGCTTAATCCCCGCTGGCGCGAAAGTTCGACTGCACTATCCAGCTGTGCCAGCGCCCGTTCAAAGTTCTGGAAACGCTGAAGCCAACGCACATCAGGATTTTTCATAGGTTCCAGATCCCACAGGCAAGCACCCTTACGCCAAGCGCGCCTTGGCGTCCGCAGCGAGGTTTTTCCAGAGGCTCGCGAGGGAGGCCGTGACGGATTCGCGCGCGGCGGCGACTTCGGCGGGGGTGAAGGATTTTCCGGCTTCGGGAGTCTGCGCAGCAAACATGTAGTATTTGATCTTCGGCTCGGTGCCCGAGGGACGCACGGCCACGCGGCGGCGGTCGGCGAGCGTGATCATGAGCATGGCCTCGGCGGGGATGCGGTCGCCTTCGATGTCATGGATCGTATCGGTGGCAAAATTCAATATACCGGTGACCTTGGCTCCGTCGATCTCAGCGGGAGGGTTCGCAGCGTAGGAGGCGACGAGCTTTTTGATTTGAGCGGCGCCTTCGGCACCATCCATCGTCAGCGATTCCCCACGCTCGAGGTAAACGCCAAACTCGGCGAAGATGCGGTCGAGCAGGCCGACGAGCGTGAGGCCCTGAGATTTCGCGTAGGCGGCGGCCTCGGCGATGAGGACGGCGGCGGAGTTGCCATCCTTGTCCCTCACAAAATCCGATGCGCTGTAGCCGTAGCTTTCCTCGCCGCCGAAGACATAGAAGCTCGAGTGCTCGAGGCGCAGGCGGCGCGTCTCCTCCTCGGAGAGCGCGGTGTAGTCGGGGCGCAGAGTCGCCGGAATGGCGGCCTCGTAGTTGCCGAGCTTCTGGCCGATGTATTTGAAACCAGTGAGCGTCTCCACACAGCGCAGGCCGAATTTTTCGGCGATCGCCTTCTGAAGATCGGTGGTCACGAATGTCTTAATGATCACGCCGCGCAAGCGGTTCGAGTCATTGAGGATTCCGAATTCAAAAAACTTTGTCGCCCTATACCAGGCGAGGATCGAGCCGATCTGATTGCCAGTGATAAGATGCATTTTGCCCTCGGCATCCCGCGCGGCAATTCCCATGCGGTCGTCATCCGGGTCGGTGGCGATGACGAGGTCCGCGCCGGTGCGGTCGGCCTGGGCAATCGCCATCGAGAGCGCTTCGGCATTTTCAGGATTCGGCGACTTCACCGTCGGGAAGCGTCCATCGGGAATTTCCTGCTCGGCCACGCCGTCGCATTGGAATCCGAGTCGCTTGAGCATGGGTTTGATGATGACTCCGCCAACGCCGTGAAGCGGGGTGTAAACGATCTTGAGAGAATTCTCGCGGCGGATCAGCTCGGGATCGATCGGGAGAGTGGCCAACCGCTCCATGTAGGCCTCGTCAATGTCCTCACCCATCGGAATGACGCGTCCGCGCTCGCTCTCCGCAACCGGCGTGAAACTTTCAGACTCCACGGCATTGACGCGATCGATGATCGCCGACGCGTGTGGCTCGGTGACCTGACAGCCGTCTTCGAAGTAAACTTTGTAGCCGTTGTATTCCGGTGGATTGTGGCTCGCGGTGAGGTTGATGCCTGCCTGGGCCTTCACATGGCGGACGGCAAAGGACAACTCCGGCGTGGAACGTGGTCCCTCGAAAAGGTAGGCGTTGCAGCCCAGATCGGTGATGATTTTTGCCGCCAACTCGGCGAACTCGCGCGAAAAAAACCGCGTGTCGTGGCAGAGGCAGACGGCCGGCTTTCCCGCACGGCCGCTCTTCGCGAAATACTCCTTCACATAGTGCACAAGGCCCTGAGTGGCGCGGCTGATGTTGTAGGTGTTCATCGCATTTGTGCCTACGCAGGCGAACTCCGGACGCCCGAGCGCCTGAGGATTCCCCCGCTCGATGGAGGTCACCACGGCGCCAATTGTCTTGCCGCGCAGCCCGCCCGTTCCAAAAGCCAGCGTGCGGAAAAATCGGTTGTCTAACTCGCCCCAATTGCCGGCAGCCACCAACTCCGCCACCGACGCCTGATCCACCGGCGAGGCGCTTTTCGAAAGCAGGCTCTCAATGTTTTTAGCCGACTCGGAAAGTAGTTTTCCATCAGCAGCAGCTTGGCGGATCGTGGAGAGGAGAGAGTTCATGCGCGAAGAATTAGCACGGGGCAAAGGCGTATGTAAATCCCGGAACTAACCTCCTCGCGCGAAGATTTGTGCCATGTTCGAAGGTGATGCTTCAAACCTTGGGAGTGAGAACCTCTGCCTTGTCCCAAGATTGCTTGGCTCGGAATTCACAGGGCTTCGTTCCTCCGCAAGCCGTTTGCCTACTTCCTGAAAATACCTCTAAATTATTGCAAAATATTTTTGCAAAGCAACTTAACGCTGCGCTCCAGCATTTGGCAGCTTTGGGTTAGCAGGAGTGCGGGGTCGTCCCAGTAGATGTCGTAGTATCGGTTGCGGCGTGGAAGCCACTGGCGCAGGCCTTTCCAGTCGCGTTGTCTGAGACAGCGCAGGAAATCCGCCGAGAAGTAATGGGCTTCGATATCGCAGCCTGGCCGTTGAGTTTCGGGGGAAGTGGCGGTCGCGCTGTCCTTCCACTCGGCAGCGATCTGGGAAAATGAAACCCCACAGGCTTTTCCGAAACGCAAACCGGAGGTTGCTCGCGGATGGAACTCCACCACATACGGCTTGCCGCTGCTTTTTTCGCGTATCCAATCGAATCCGCAAAATCCTTCAAAGCGTGTTTTCTGGGCGAGGCACTCCACGATCGGCGCGAGATCTGCTTCATGACGGAAGAGGCGGGCTATCGACGCGCCAAATCCTTGGCCGAGTTTAACGAGCATTTTGGACGCCAGCCAGCCTCTCACAACGCCCTTAGAACAAAACATCTCGACGACGCCCATTTCGCCTTCAATGAACCGTTGGGCGAGTAGTGGGAAGATCAGGCTGGTGGTAGGTTTCGCACGCATTGGCATAAGGGATACATCCTCCCCTCCACTGCCATTCATCGGCTTTAAAATAACTGTCCCGTTGACGGCCGAGGCGAATATCTTCAGGTCATCCACCGTTTGGCAAACACGGCTCTCTGGAATCGGAAAACCCCACGCTTGCGCAGCCTGGATGATGCCGCCCTTATCCTGAAACAGATCCCGGACGAGTGGGTCGGCGAGGCCGGGTTGCCAATTGAGAATCCACTCGTGTTCTGGGTGCTGCGCGAGATGACGGACCACAGGCTCCTTGGCAATGATGAGTTTGTCCCAAGTGCCCTCCTTTCCCATGTGCCGATGCAGATAGCGAATTTGCTCCTCTATCGACTCGACCATTATCACATCTTCGAGATAACGGCTGTGTCGGATGCTATCACCCGCCACGCAAAGCGCATCGACCCCGTAGCCTGCCTCTCGCAGAATGGGGGGCAGACGAAAGGCTAAGTAGAGACCTTCATCAGGGACAAGCAATACGCGCTTTTTCATGCAACTCATCTTGCTGTAATGTGTCGAGGTATACGGATCGAGGAAATTCATGCTGTAAATGCCGAGGTCTCCTCGGCCCGCCACCGCCGCTCATGTTCCACGTGGAACAATGCGCGGAATGGCATTGCGGCTGACAGCGAGGTTGCTTAGAGTGAGCCCATGCTTCATGTCGTGCTTGTCGAGCCGGAGATTCCACCGAATACGGGAAATATTGCGCGGTTGTGCCTCGCGGCAGGCGCGCGGCTGCATCTGGTCGAACCGCTGGGATTCTCGCTGGATGAAAAAGCGCTTCGCCGTGCGGGGATGGATTACTGGCATCTCTGCGATGTGAAACGCTGGGCATCCCTTGCCGAACTCCAGGTTTCCGAACCGACTGGGCGCTACGTCTACTTCACCACAAAGGCATCGAAGGTGTATTGGGATGAAGCCTTCCACGATGGGGATTTTTTAGTTTTCGGAAGGGAATCCCGAGGTTTGCCCGAGTCGCTGCTGCGGGAAAATGCGGAGGCCTGTTTGACGATTCCCATGCAACCGGACGCGCGGAGCCTGAATCTGGCGACATCGGTGGGTATTGCGCTCTATGAAGCCAAGCGGCAGATTGCTGGCACGAAGTAGACCGAATCCAGAAGAATTAACCACAATCGAAAGGGCGGGGCCTTTGAGATAGAGCAACCGAAGGTTGGCCCGGAGGGCGAGCTGAGCGGGGGCGAGCGAGTCAAAGGACACGGAGAGCACGGAGGGAAGAACAGGTGTTCGGTAGCATTTTTGGAAAAAATATGACGCTTGTTACTCTGCTGCGACGTGTTCTTTCTGTGTTACCTGCGTCTTTTGTGGTGAATCTTTCGAATATGCTTCGATCCAAGTCTTCGAATTTTCACGATTGTAAATTACTATTGGCTAAATAAATAAGACATAAAATGAAAATTCGGTTGTCATAGCCGAAATTTCATGATAAATGTTCGGCATATGAAACGCCCTTTTTTACTTGAGCGCATTGCGGAGAATTTAAGGGTTTCAAAAGTGGTGGCTCTCTTGGGACCGCGCCAGTCTGGCAAGACGACTTTGGCGAGGGAATTCAGCCGAGGCGAGGGCTTGAGCTTTGATCCAGCGCTGAATTATTTCGATTTGGAGAATCCGGCCCACTTGGAAAGGTTGGCGAATCCCATGCTTGCGCTGGATTTTCTACGCGGTTTGGTTGTGATCGATGAGATTCAGTTGCGACCGGATTTGTTCCCTGTGCTGCGCGTGTTGGTTGATCGTGAGGATTGTCCTGCGAAGTTTTTGATCCTAGGCAGTGCGTCGAGGGATTTGATCCGACAGGGATCGGAGACTCTCGCAGGCAGGATTGGCTTTGTGGAGGTGACCCCATTCGGCATGCGCGAAACTGGAGAAGTTGAGCGCTTGTGGGTCCGAGGGGGGTATCCGCTCTCTTTCCTCGCGGAAACGGAAGCCGACAGTTGGCTCTGGAGGGGAAACTATGTGAAAACATTTCTTGAACGAGATATCCCTGCTCTTGGCATTCAGATTCCGGCAGCCACATTGCGGCGATTTTGGACCATGCTTGCGCACTACCACGGGCAAATTTTCAATGCCTCGGAGCTTGGAAAAAGTCTTGGTATTGCAGATACCACAGCCAGGCGTTACCTCGATTTGCTCACCGGGACATTCATGATCCGAACCCTGCAGCCTTGGTTTGAAAACATCGGCAAGCGACAGGTTAAGTCTCCAAAGATCTATTTCCGCGACACCGGAATTTTGCATCAACTCATGGGTATCCCCGACCGGGCCGCTTTGGAGACGCACCCTCGCTTGGGCGCGTCGTGGGAGGGATTCGCGCTCGAGCAGGTCATTCGAGTCAGCGGGGCATCGGATGGTGAAATTTACTTCTGGGGTGTTCACAACCAAGGGGAAGTTGATCTGCTCCTGATTCGAAACGGGCGTCGGTATGGATTTGAGGTGAAATTCACGGAAGCCCCGCGTGCCAAGCCATCGCAGAAACTCGCTCTGGAGTGCTTGAAGTTGGATCGTCTGGACATCATTTGCCCAGGTTCTGCAAACTACCCGCTCGCGGAAAGGGTCTATGTAACCGGCCTTGAAAAGGTGCCTGAACTTTTCAAGGCGCTTGAAACTTGACAAGCCTAGGGTCTGGAAGACTCATTGCAATTGTTCCATGTGGAACAATTGGTCTGAAGTAGATGTTCCATGCGGGCGGTTTTTTGAGAATCGAGGTAAAAAACAAGGCTCTAAAATGGCTTTAAACGCGTTTTTATTGGAAAAGAAGGTAGTGATAGCAGAACGATGACACCAGCAGCAGGAGGGCAGTTTTTGAGAAAAGGCGGGCGGGGAGATTTTGGACAAAATCGGAGCGGAGCGGAGAAAGACAAAAGAAGTTTGCCCGGAGGGTGAGCAAGGCGAATCAATTCACAGAATTGACAGAATCTAGGAGAAGGGATTTGTAAGAGGGAAAAAATGTTTTTGGGATCGTGCGGGTTCGTTCCACCCCAATTCTGTAAATTTTGTTAATTCTGTCGAGAAACCGTTTTAATTCTAGGAATTCGCCGTCTAGGAGGATCTACGCGCTATGCAGAGAGGCGTATGCGAAGAATGAGAAAATAGAATTTATGGCTTTATACATTTGCTTGCAGTATTTTATTCGTATTTTTTCGATTGGGATACGAAAAATGACCTAGAGAAAGTTTTCAAGGAAATCATTTGACAATCTATGAATGGGAACTTAATTCTGCGCGAGTCAGCGGGGATTTCCGTCTGAGGGGATGGATGTCCGTTGCCGACTCCAACACCTTTATGCAATCGGTTCTCGATACACCCGTTTTGGTTCTCAACCGCCTTTGGCAGGCAGTGAATACATGCAGTGCCCGCCGCGCGTTCACTTTGCTTTATCAGGGGCACGCGCAGGTGGTTTCCGCAGAGGGCGGTCAGGGTTTTTTGACCCATGATTTCAAGAGTTGGCAGGATTTTTCGCAGAACAATCCAGATCCGGATATGGCGAAAACGGTGTCGATGCGCATTCGAGTGCCGCGCGTGATTGTGCTGCTGCTCTTCGAGCGCCTACCGAAGAAGGAGGTGAAGTTCACGCGCCAGAATGTTTTTGAGAGGGACAACAACACTTGCCAGTATTGCAACAAGGTTTTCCCACGCGAGATGCTGAACCTGGATCACATCATGCCAAGGGATCGAGGTGGACAGACGAATTGGGAAAACATCGTTTGCTCCTGCATTCCTTGCAATTCACGCAAGGGAAACCGACTCCCCCACGAAGTCGGCATGGCGCTCATCCGCAAGCCCAAGCGCCCACGCTGGAGGCCGTTCGTGAACATCTCAGTATCGAGTCACCCGCACGAGAGTTGGCGTCATTTCTTGGACATCGCTTATTGGAATGTGGAGTTGGGCGATGGATGATTGCGCCGAGTTTTTTCAGACGGATTCAAAGGTGTGAAAAAAATTTAAAAAACTTCTTGTGGACGGTGAGGAACCATGAGAGTTTGAAACTGTTCTGGGGGGAACAGCAGGCCGTCGTGACACTCGTCGCGGCGGCCTGCAACTTTTATAGGGGCTGAAGATTTGCGAAAAACTCAGGTAGAATGTTCCACAGAAAGTTGAGGAAGCATTTCCTCAAAAAGCCGCGCAGCCGCTTGCAGAGCGGCTTCGAAGTCAATCTGCGCACCGCTCTCGCGTTCGAGGCTGGTCATTTCCACACCGGTAAGGCCGCAAGGAGTGATACTTGAAAAGGCGATGGTGGATGTGGCGAGGATATTGATGGCGAAGCCGTGCATGGAAATCCATTTGCGAACTCCAACGCCGAGGGAGGCGAGTTTTCGTTCCCCGACCCACACGCCGGTGAGGCCCTCGCGGCGCTGGGCTGTGACGCCAAAGCCTGCGGAGAAGCGGATGAGATACTCCTCGAGAAAACGGAGATAGAGGTGCAGGTCGCGACCGCGCGTGTTGAGATCGAGAATGGGATAGCCGGTGAGCTGACCAGGCCCGTGGTAGGTGGCCTGCCCACCGCGATTGGTCTC
>JAPLTI010000229.1 GCA_026398285.1 Verrucomicrobiota bacterium | reverse complement strand
CGGACCCAAGCGCGGCCGCTGGAAAGATCATTGCCTTTTCCTTGGGTGTCAGAGCCGGAAGGATGAACTCCGCCAGAAAAATCACGATCAAGGGAAACGAAAGAACCAAGCCGGCGTAGAAGGAAAGCTCGAGCGAGATCGTGAAGGAGTCCGCCACGCCGAGGGATTGTAAATTCGCCGCACGCTGTGGGTCCACTGCCACGAGTGGATGTTGCACGATGGCTGCCAACTCGGTGCGAAAGACGAATGAGAGGAGCATCCCGCATACGAGCGCCGCCGCTATTTTGATAATCGTGAAGCGCAGGTCCTCTATGTGGGAGAGGAAGGGCTTGGATTCATCCCCTCGGTTGCGAAAAGCAAAGAACTTTTCGAGAGTCGTGGATGGTCGTTTAGCGGAGTTGTTCACGCCAGCGGCTGAGTTCCCTTTGGATGTTTTCCGGTGAGGGGGCGCCGGTTGTGCCGCGCGCGGCGAGTGCTGCGCGCAGGTCGAAAGTGGCCTTCACGATTTCGGGTGTTAGCACAGGGGATGCCGCCGCGAATTCGGTCGCGTCCAATTTGTGCAATGGAGTTTTGGTTTCCTGAGCCACGGCAACAAGTCCTCCAACAATCTCGTGTGCTTGGCGGAACGGCACACCGCCTTCAACCAATCGGTCGGCCAAGTCGGTGGCAAGGAGCAGGGGATCGCTCGCAGCAGCCAGGGCCCGGTCTTCGCGAAGCGAAGCGGCGTCGAACATCTCGGCGAAAATGGCCAGCGTTTCGGATGCCGATTTCACCGAATCGAAAACGGCCTCCTTGTCCTCCTGCATGTCGCGGTTGTAGGTGAGCGGAAGGCCCTTCATCACAGTGAGAAGGCTCATAAGGTTCCCGTAAAGCCTCCCAGTGCGTCCACGCGCCAACTCCGCGATGTCGGGATTTTTTTTCTGCGGCATCAGGCTCGAACCGGTCGTGTGACGGTCACTTAACTCGATAAATCCAAACTCCGTCGAGGACCAGAGAATGACATCCTCACTCAGACGGGAAATATGCATTCCGAGAATTGCAATATCGGCCAGCACCTCGCATGCGAAGTCTCGGTCCGCGACGGCATCCATGCTGTTCGTCGTGACTTTGGAGAACCCCAGTTCCCTGGCCACGGCCTCGCGGTTCAAAAGGATCGTTGAACCCGCAATCGCCCCCGAGCCAAGCGGGCAGGCGTCCATCCGCGTGGATGCGTCGGCCAGACGCGAGGCATCTCGGTCGAGCATCTCGATATAGGCCAAGAGGTGATGTGCAAAAAAGACGGGCTGAGCACGCTGGAGGTGGGTGTAGCCGGGAATGATGGCCTCCTTGTGGCGTTCGGCGAGACCGACGAGTGAGACCTGGAGCGAGCGAATGCCGCCGCTCAACCCCTCGCATGCGTCGCGAAGCCAAAGGCGAAAGTCTAGAGCCACTTGGTCGTTGCGGCTACGGGCGGTGTGGAGCTTTGCTCCTGCCGCTCCGATGCGCTTCGTAAGTTCCGCCTCGATGTTCATGTGCACATCCTCGAGGTCCTGACTGAACTCAAATTTCCCAGCCTCAATTTCAGCGCGG
This sequence comes from Verrucomicrobiota bacterium, assembly GCA_026398285.1. Lineage (GTDB taxonomy): Bacteria > Verrucomicrobiota > Verrucomicrobiia > Chthoniobacterales > Terrimicrobiaceae > UBA967. The sequence continues at coordinate 8,712 of JAPLTI010000229.1, read as the reverse complement.
ATTTCCAATAGGCCTGCTTCGATTTGGCGGAATTCTTCGGAAGTCAGTATGCCCGCCTCGAGCAGAGCCCGCGCGTGCGCGATGCTGCCCCTGATGTCCTGGCGGTAGAGTTGCCAATCCACATGCACCGACGCGCCGTAACTTTTCAGGAGGTCTGATTGCTCTTCTTTGAATCGTCCTTTCCACATATCTCGTCAGGCTTTGGATTCCATCCGCTTCGTGCAGGATCCCTTCAATTGCAGTTCATCGCAGCGGGCTTCGATTTTCACCATCTTGTTGGTCGGGGAAAAACCCAGCCGGCGGGTGATGCAGTTTTCGAGGAGTTCCATGTTCGGGTCTTCAAATTCGATGATTTTTTTGCAATCCACGCAGACCAAATGGTTGTGCGTGGGATGTTCCAGGAAATTTGGATCGTAGATTTTCGTGTCGCCACCGAGATCGAGTTCGCGCAGCAGTCCGCTTTGCACAAGCAAAGGAAGCGTCCGGTAAACAGTGGCCCGTGACACAGAGCGGTCGATCGCACGCGCCATCTCGAGAAGCTCCTCTGCGGTGTAGTGTTTGTTCGTGCCGAACGCGGCCTCAATAATAGCCTCCCGCTGCGCAGTCTTGCGCAGTCCTTTTCCAGCGAGAAACTCATGCAGAATCTCCCGCACGCTCTCGCGTGAGACAGTGGCCATCGCGGGATAAAACTACCCCTCGCGCCCCGAGTCAAGGCAGGGGGGATTGGTTTTGAATTACTGTCTCGTCATCAAGCGGGTTGAATTCACGCTGCGGCTTGCTGCGACTAAGGCTTGAGCGGGCTTCAAGCATTTAACCAAGCTTGACAACGGACCTCTGAGAATGAAGTTTTGCTAGCTGGTAAGCGCAGGAAAGGTAGAGGTCGCTCTCACGAGTGGCAGCCCCTAAGGGGTGGGATCCTCGGTTCCTGGGACCATTCAATTTCATAAGCCCTCGAGGTGACTCACTTCGGGGGCTTTTGATTTCACTGTAGCGATATCTTCGGGCCAAAACTTCAAGCCGTAGCCCAACGAGATGGTCTTGTGGCGATAGATCGTCTGTTTCAGGTGCGGAAGGTAACCAACTTCGGTTTCGCCATAACGATTCACTTTGAGAGCGAAGTGGAATCCCGAAGCCACGGCATCCGCCACTTGTAATCCTGCCAGTTTCGAGTGCTCCACAGCTCTGATCCGTTCGGGATCGATCACTGTGGGGTCGAGTTGCACCTGGCTGGGGCTTGCCTCGGATTGTTTGAGCAATACACGCATGTAGGAACGGATGTCCTCATAAGACATATTGCTGCGATTGGAAAAAATGACCTCCTTGAAGCCATCGCCTTCACCGAAACGCCGTTGGTCACGGCCGAGCCATGAAACACGCTCCAGCAAAAGACGCGTCGCGTAGCGGTAGAGAAGATATTTGTTGTTCTGAAATTTCTCGGGCTCCGAAATGAGAGGCTTGTAAATCAGCACGCTCACCGTTCGGATGGGTAGATTCCCAACCCTCCTGATGTAAGGCACGCGCTGTTCGTGCTTCAAATCGACAAAGTGCAAGGGTGCCTTCAGATTTTTCTTCAAAATGGAACGCACTTCTTTCAGGCACGACACCATCTGCAAATCGCAGCTTTGCCTGATGACTGCCGCAGACAACACAAACCAGCGGGAACTGCCGCTCCCGTCGGAGTTAAAGACAAAACCCTCATCGCCCGATTCATCGATATAGGCAATGAAGCTCGATTTCATGGGGCTGGACTTGACTCAGGGGTTTGCTTGCCCAAGACGCGGGCGGCGGCCTCTTTCATGCGGAGCAATCTCCTAAAAAATGGAAGGGAGTAATGATGGCTAAGCCTAACGGATCCCACAGCCCGGGTCGAGAGTGCGTTGGCACTTAGGAATGACAGACAGCAGTCCTGATAAATCAAGACATTCAGGGCAAAAGACCCCGCTTGATTGCTCGCCGAGGATCGCGCATCGTGACGCCCATGCAAGCCGTCTCGACCGACCTCATTTCGGAAATCATGGAGCTCAAGCGCTCCCGCAATGCCGTGATTCTCGCGCACAACTACCAGATCGCCGCTATCCAAGAGGTGGCTGACTTTGTGGGAGATTCTCTGGGACTCAGCCGTCAGGCAGCGGAGACGGATGCCGATGTCATCGCTTTTTGTGGCGTCCACTTCATGGGCGAAACGGCCAAGATTTTAAGCCCATCGAAAACCGTCGTGATTCCCGACATGGATGCCGGCTGCTCGCTCTCGGATTCCTGCCCTGCGGACAAGCTGGCTGCGTTTCTGGAGGAGCACCGGGATAAAAACTACTATGTCATCGCCTACATCAACTGCAGCGCAGGCGTGAAGGCGCTCGCCGATGTGATCGTAACGAGCGGCAATGCTGTCAAAATCGTCGAATCCGCTCCGAAGGATCGCAATATCCTCTTCGTTCCAGATCAGAATCTCGGCGCCTGGGTGATGGAAAAAACCGGCCGCCACATGGACCTCTGGCGCGGCAATTGTTATGTCCACGTCGAGTTCACCCGCGACAGCATCAACCGCATCAAAGCTGAATTTCCGAATGCCGTGGTCGTCGCTCATCCTGAATGCACGCTCGCCGTGCGACTGCTTGCCGACGAAGTGTGCTCCACGGAAAAAATGGTGTCGTTCTGCCGCGACAATCCCGCCAAGGATTTCATCATCGTCACCGAGAGCGGCATGTTGCACAGGCTCCGCCGCGAAGTGCCGAACAAGAATTTCATTCCCGGTCCAACCGACTCGTGCGCCTGCGCAGACTGCCGCTACATGAAAATGAACACGCTCGAGAAGCTGCGCGATTGCCTCGCCAACCTTGAGCCTCGCATCGAGATTCCCGAGGATGTTCGTGCCAAAGCCGAACACTCGGTGCGCCGAATGCTCGAGCTTTCGAAGTAGAGCCGCAGGGTTTCCCGTGACGCGGACGCTCGCGGAGGCTAGTGATGTTGGATGACTAAGTTGAATTTTGCGGATTTGGGCCTCTCGCCCGAGATTTTAAAAGCTGTTGCCGATCTAGGTTTCGAGGAAGCTTCTCCCATTCAGTCCGCTGCGATACCTGTTTTGCTCGAAGGGCATGATGTCGTGGGCCAGTCGCAGACGGGTTCAGGAAAAACAGCCGCATTTGCCATCCCAGCCATCGAGCTTTGCGTGGCCTCCGACCGATCGGTGCAGGTTTTAATCATGTGCCCAACGCGCGAGTTGGCCACTCAAGTCGCCGATGAGGTTCACAAACTTTCCGCCCACAAGCGCGGCATGCATGCCGTTCCGATCTACGGTGGCGCTTCCTACGAACGCCAGTTTTTCGAACTCAAAAAAGGCGTCCAGATTGTGATTGGAACACCTGGCCGCATCATGGACCACATGGATCGCGGCACCTTGCAGCTCGGCACGGTCAAGATGGTCGTTCTCGACGAGGCCGATCGCATGCTCGATATGGGCTTCCGCGAGGATATCGAAAAAATCCTCTCCGCAACACCCGATGAGCGACAGACCGTTTTCTTCTCTGCGACTGTCTCCAAGCCGATCCGTGACCTGATCGAGCGTCACTCGAACGAGCCGAAATCCGTCAAAATCGAGCAAAAGCAGCTCACGGTTCCCGCCATCGAGCAGTGGTATTACGAAGTGCCCCAGCGCATGAAATTCGAGGCGCTCCTCCGCCTTATCGATTTTCACGGCTACAAACTCGGCATCATTTTTTGCAATACCCAGCGCATGGTGGACGAGTTGGCCGACGACCTGATCGCGCAGGGATTCTCCGCCGATCGACTTCACGGCGGCATTGCACAGGCGCAGCGCACGCGCGTCATGAACAAATTCAAGAAGGCGGAATTCGAGTTTCTCGTGGCGACGGATGTCGCCGCGCGCGGCATCGATGTCGACGAACTCGAACTCGTCGTGAACTACGACCTTCCCTACGACTCCGAGGACTATGTGCACCGCATAGGCCGCACTGGGCGAGCCGGCCGCAAGGGCATGGCCGTGACCTTTGTTTCCGGCCGCGACATCTACAAGCTCCAGCACATCGAGCGCTACACCCGCACGAAAATCCTGCGCGGAAAAATTCCCACTGCCGGCGAGGTCGAGGAACGCCGCGCCGAGGCCATGGTTCAAAAAGTGCGCGAAGTGCTCGATCGCGGCAACCTCTCCATGGCTCTCACCGACCGATTGCTCTCCGAAGGCTACAACTCGACAGACATCGCCGCCGCCCTCTTTGAGCTACTCGCAGGTCCCGAGACCGCACCCGAAAAAGAAATCGAAGAACCCCGCAAAAAAGCCGCACCGTCCCGCTCCGAGCATTTCCAAGATTCCTCGCCGAACCTCCGTCCCGCCTCGCGCGGCATGCAGTGGGTGCGAGTCGGCGCCGGTCGCGAAACCCGCATCTCGCCCCGCGACATCATCGGCCTCCTTGAAGACTCGCTCGGCCTCCCCGCTCGCTCCGTCGGCATCATCGACATTCTGCCCGGCCAATCATTTGCTCAAGTGCCCCAGCAATTCTTGGATGTCCTCCGTGATGCCCCGCGCCTCATCGAGACAAATTCCGGCGACATTCAGATATCACTCGCTCCCGTCGAGGATTCGAAAAAAGACTACCAAACTGGACCCAAGCAGAAGTTTCCAAAGAAATCCAAAGGCCCGAAGTAACCGGCACAGTCTATTTCGAAAAAATAGCCGCCAGTCGCGCGGGAGTTACTCCTGCGAGGGATTCCACCGCATCGGTTGCCATATGCAGGTCTGCGAGCGGATTTGTTGTGGCCACGGCCAGCACGCACATTCCTGCGCGCAGGGCGGCTTCGATTCCCGCATGGGCGTCCTCGATGACGAGGCAGTCGCATGCAGGAAGTTCGAGTTTTTCGGCAGCCAGCAGGAAGACATCCGGAGCGGGTTTGCCATTCGTCACATCATCCCCGCAGACCACTGCTTGGAAATACTCATCCAAGCCGGTCGCCGCGAAAATCGCATTGAGATTTCCCCTGGGCGTGGAAGATCCCACGGCTGCTGGAATTCCCTCCTCGCGCAGGGCGGCAAGGAGCTCTCTTGCGCCAGGAAGTATATGCACGCCGGATTCCTTCACGAGTTGGCGGTAGATTTCTTCTTTCCGATCCGCCAACTGCTGGACCTCCTCCGCATCCGAGGCCCACTGAAGAATCTCCGGAATGATCACTTGATTCTTTTTCCCGAAGCCGAGTTTGAAGTGTCCCTCCGACAGAGGCTTCGAAATTTCCTGTGCGAGTATCTCCCACGAGCGCTCATGCTGCGCCGAGGAATCAATCACCACCCCGTCCCAATCAAAAATTACGCCCTTCATTTGTGCAGTGGAGAAATTGTGTCCATGTGCCAAAGCGGTATCCCGCCAAACAGCAATCGGCAAGTTTTCAAACCCAGAGATCTGCGAGCTCAAAAGTGGCGTCGTGCAAATTCCCGTCCGGAGCCCAACTTCAGATAACGCTCGATGGCGGCAGCCTTGTGTTCATCGCGAAAAGCGACTGCTGTTGCAACGGTCCAAGGTTTGAATTTCGAGGTGTGCGAGACCTTGCCCGAGTTGTGTGCGGCGAGGCGGGTCGTCAGATCCGATGTCATGCCGATGTAATGGCGCTCGGGCGCAACCTGGCTTCTGAGAATGTATACATAGTGAAACATGGGCGATTTTCAAAAGGCTGGCTTGCCAAGCCGTAGTCTCGCAGCTGCAGTCGAGTCCGCCTACGCGGCTGTCACCGACTCCGGCGTGACAGCCTTCGCTCTTGCTGCGCTGCGAGCGGTTGAAGAAATCAAAAATGTCTACGGGCGAATTCGCGGCCCGAGCCCGACTTCAAATAGCGCTCGAAAGCGGCAGCCTTGGCTTGATCGCGAAAAGCGACAGCGGTTTCAATAGTCCAAGGTTTAAATTTCGAGGTGTGCGAAACCTTGCCCGAGTTGTGTGCGGCGAGGCGGGTCGCCAGATCCGATGTCATGCCGATGTAGTGGCGCTCGGGCGCAACCTCGCTTTTGAGAATGTAGACATAGTGAAACATGGGTGAATTTCAAAAGGCTGGCTTGCCAAGCCGTAGTCTCGCAGCGGCGTTCGGGTCCGCCTATGCGGCTGTCGCCGACTCCGGCGTGACAGCCTTCGCTCTTGCTTCGCTGCGAGCTCAAAAGTGCCTGCGTGCAAATTCGCGTCCAGAGCCCGATTTCAGATAACGCTCAAACGCCGCAGCCTTGTGTTCATCGCGAAAGGCGACAGCGGTTTCAATGGTCCAAGGTTTGAATTTCGAGGTGTGCGAAACCTTGCCTGAGTTGTGTGCGGCGAGGCGGGTCGCCAGATCCGATGTCATGCCGATGTAGTGGCGCTCGGGCGCAACCTCGCTTTTGAGAATGTAGACATAGTGAAACATGCGTGAATTTCAAAAGGCTGGCTTGCCAAGCCGTAGTCTCGCAGCGGCGTTCGGGTCCGCCTGCGCGGCTGTCGCCGACTCCGGCGTGACAGCCTTCGCTCTTGCTTCGCTGCGAGCGAAGGCTGGAGGCGACGGGAGTCGAACCCGAACCCTGCGCCTTTATTGGTGGGGTTAAAATCGGCTACTTGACTTTTCGTGACACTTTCGTGACAATGTTCACATGAAAAATTCTCCCAGCAAAATAAAAAAGTGCCCTCTCGAAACCGTTGTTGAAAAAGGGCAGCAAATCCAGATTTACCACACGCCCGACACAAAGGGTGAGAAGGTCTATGACAGCTACACAATAGTTTTCATCCAAGCGGGAAAAAGGATTCGCCGCCGTGCTACAACGATCGAGGCTGCCCGAAACATCGCCTCGTCAGTCGCCCGCCAACTCGGGAATGGTGTGGGCCATGTTGCCGCCCTCACTCCCTCACAGGTCGCAGACTTTGCCAGCGCACAGCAAATCCTAAGGCAACACCCCGGTGCTACCCTCGCCGCCGTTGTCGCAGAATGGGCCGCTGCCAATGCAGCATTGGGGGATGGCGAGTCTATTGTTGCCGCCTGTGAGGCCCAGCGCAAATCCACTGTTAAGCGCAGTGGCTACACGCCTGGTCTTATTTCGGATGTTTATGAAGCCTTCATGGCATCTCTGGAGCGTGAGGGGGCTTCCACCAGGTATATTGAGGACTGCACTTCGCGCATGGGACAGATCAAAAAAACCTTCCGGGGCTATATCCATGCCGTGGAGAAGACGGACATCGAAGCATGGATAAACAAGAAAAAAGTCGGGATGCGCACACGCAAGAATTACCGCGCTGCCGCTGTGACCTTCTGGGCCTTTGCAAAGGATCAAGGCTACCTTCCCCGGGATCAACAAACCGAGGCGGAGCTTCTGCCGAAAAACAAACGCACCAAAGCCGCAAGGCTATCTGCCGAGATTGGCGTTTACGAACCAACACAGCTTCGCAAAATTCTTGAGTCGGCTCCAGATCACCTCTTACCCGTTTTTGCCATCGGTGCCTTCGGGGGGCTTCGATCCGCCGAACTCCACCGCCTTAAATGGAGCAACATCCACCCATCGTATATTGAAGTCTTTGCAGGTGTCTCTAAAACCGCCGTGCGCCGTCACGCACCTGTCACGAAGGCGCTCAAGGAGTGGCTTGCCCTATGCCAACGACCAGAGAACGAGGACATACGCCTGTGTGCCCGCTTCGCACATGAAAAGGGTCTTGCCCGGGCCATGTCCAAGACCGTGCGGGATGCTGGCGTAAAGCCAGTCCACAACGGGCTTCGCCACACATTCTGCTCTGCTCGTGTCGCTGCGACCGATGATGTAAAGCAGACAAGCCGAGAGGCAGGGAACTCGCCTGCCATCATTCTGAGAGATTATGTCAAGGTTATGACCAAGGCCAAGGCGACAGCCTGGTTCAATGTGAGGCCGGTCGATCGTGCATCTAAGAAGGTCGTTGCTTTTGCCGCTTAGGTTTTTCGAGCGCTTTTTGCCGTCTGAGGTTTTCCAACTTCTCTCCTAATTCCTTGGAGTGGGATTCGAGCAAAATACGCTCGTATTCGGGATCGAGAATTTCAGGAAGGTGAATGTTCAAAACAAGATTTTGCAAAATAGCATTTTCTCTGGATCGATTATAAAACGATGAAGTGCCGAACCTGATGTCCATATCCCTGGCGAATTTTTCTAAGCACAGTGAAAACATGCCTGCCTGATTGCAGCCAATGGCGTGGTTGAAGACACGTATCAACAGGTGGAATGAATCTGCAATTGTGGATTCAAATGTGTCTTTATTGCTGGAGGTTGCCGACCGATTGTTTTTATCTCTTTGACTGGCGTAGCTCTCAATGGTGTATGGCATGCCATTAGTATCCACGGGCGGCGATGAAGTGTTTCCACTCAATAACCAGTTGAAGCTAATCCCAGTTTCATAAGCTATTGCTGATGCAGTCTTGGGGGTCATGGGAATGTGACCGGAAGTGGCTTGCTTGACCCATGAGACCGACATATCGATTTTTTTTGCGAATGTGTATTCGCTCGCCAGTTCGGGACCAAGGATAGAGCGAAGGATCGACAGGCAGGTTTTGTTTTGAAGACGGGCCATAGTGGTGGACTAGAGAATTAAACTATCCTCTGAACTTTTTCTTGCAATTGCGAAATTTTTGAACTAACTATTGAACCTTGCTAAAGGCACTGTTGATAATGGTTATTTTTTAAAAAAATGATGCTATCCAATGAACTTTTCCTTGCAACAACAAAAAGTTGAACTATCAATT
>JAPLTI010000058.1 GCA_026398285.1 Verrucomicrobiota bacterium | reverse complement strand
GATCTGTAGTTAAACACTAAAATAAAATAAAATACAATCAAAGTAGTAACCCGTAAAAAATGAGCATGCCTGCCCTTGAGCGTTCTGTTTACCAGACCCTGAAAGTCGGAGAATTTCCGTCTGATCTTTTCGATCTCGTCCCGCAAAGCGCGGTGCGGGTGAGCGATTTCCCGTTCAAGTCGAGCCACAACTCGATTTGGGATTTCACCAGCACGCCCGACGGGCGGATGTTCACTTCGCTCTGCAACGAATACATGAGTTCGGCCTCGGCCCAGCTCTACGAGTATGTTCCAGCGACGGGCGAACTGAAGTTCTGCTTCGACACCGGAGTGGAAACTCTCATCGGGCCGCGCGAGATTCCGCCGAGCAAGATCCACACTTCGATGCATGCGATGAAGGACGGGCGGCTCATCATGGCGACCCATACGACAAGTCCGTCGCCGGTTCACAAGCATTGGATGTTCCGCAATTACTACTCACACCAGTGGGAAGGATTCCCCGGCTCGCATCTGCTGGTCTATGATCCCAAGAGCAGCGATGTCCGCACGCTGGGCATCCCGGTGCCGCGCGACAGCATCTACGGCTCAGTCTATGAACCGCGCCACCACGCGCTCTGGTTTACCACCTTTTTGAAAGGTCATCTCTGGCGCATGGATCTCACGACCAAAGAGCTGCGCGACTTAGGTCAAATCACCGAGATGGCATCATGGGCGCTGGCCCGCGACACCGAGGGATTCATCTACACCTCCAGCCGTTCCGGTCATCTCTGGCGAGTCGATCCCGACACCTGTGAAGTCGAGGACCTTGGCGTGGTGGTGTCCGACACCGACCCGAATCCCGCGAGCAAGGGACAGCGAGTTCTGGCATTTCATGCCAACGGGCCCGACGGACGGCTCTACATGACCTTCCACTTCAGTGACGACCTTTTCGCCTTGGATCCGAAGACCAAAAAGATCGAGCGCATCGGTAGCTTGGTTCCGCCTGAGTATCGCCCCACCTCAGTCAAATGCATCCGCCAAAGTGCAGGCATCGCCTTCGATTCCAAGGGCGTCCTCTGGTATGGCCTCAGCCACAGCTACAACCCCAACATCGGCAGTCATGTGATGCTCTGCCGTTGGGATATCGCCGCTGGCGGCGAGCCGCGCAAAGCCGGCCTGCTGGGTCGTCCCGGCCGCGTCCTCAGCACCGTGAGCGAGTTGGTGATGGATTCCAAAAACGATGTGCTCCACTTTGCCGATACCAACTACATGGAGGACCCGGCGCATGTCTTGGCCGTCGACCTCAAGACCGTGGAGCGTGATTGGGATCTGCCCCGCGTGGTCGCGGACGATGTCCATCCCTACATGCTCTATGCCGATGCGGCGACCATTCACTCCGACCCGCAGTTCGCGGAAAAAGCCGATAAACTGCATCACTTCGCTGCCGAGATGTATGCGATGCGCCAGGAAATCGAGAAGGAGTCCGATGGCACCATTCACTCGGAGTCTGTCGGTGCCGTTCGTGTCTGGGAGCGTCTCGGGCGCGGCAACGGCTCGGTGCGCGCGTTGCGTTGGGATTCCGACGGAACCTTGCGTGCCTGGTGCGGTGGACGCACGGGCGCGCTGCGCCAAGGCGTAGCCATCCGCGACGGGAAACTGGAAAATGTCGTCTCCCTCACGGGCGCTGGAGCTGAATGGACGGCTCCCGATGTCTCGGGTCTCGCCTCACTGCCCGCTTCCGTGGCCTCTGTGACATTGCCTGCAAGACAAGGCCGCCAACTTCTCGCCAAGCCCTCCTGCTGGGCGGAGTGGAATGATGGCTGGGTGCTGGTCGGCACGCTTGATGGCTTGGTCGCCAAGGTGCATCTGAAGAGCGGACGCGTGTTTGCCCTCGGCGCCACCGGGCCTCAAGGTCCGGTGCATCAGATCGTCACCAATGCAGACCGCACACGCGCTTTCGGTGTGGCTGGGGATACGATGGATCTCGGTCATGTCTTTTACTTCGACGACGAAGGCGGTCTGCGTGAGATCGGTCGCACATTGGCGGGAGTTCCCGGTTTGCCGGGCATCACCGGCAATACCGAACCCTGCTGCGTCGCCCTCTCGCCCGATGGTCACACACTGGCCATCGGCGCGCTCGACGAACTCGGCACGGTCTATCTCTACAAAAACCCGGTCACCGTGTGAGCCGGGTTCTATGCCGCTATAAACATCCCAATTCCTGAAGGTTTCAAATCATCGAAATCCCATAATCAACCCCAATGAAATTAACTTTGAGTTCACCGCATTCTCGAAGCGGAGGGTTCACTCTCATTGAGTTATTGGTCGTTATCGCCATCATCGCCATTCTGGCGGCGCTCGCCTTGCCTATGGCTTCTCGCTGGCTGGATGAGAGCAAGGATACAAAATGTATCTCCAATCTGCGTCAGATCGGAGCCGCTATACGATTGTATGCCAATGATAACGAAGGTAATATCGTTCCGGGATATTCTGCCGCCGGTAACCCAACAGTTTGGCAAGACTCTTTGGCGCCATATGTTAATGCAAAGTTCACTTCTTACTTTCGCAGTAATAAGAATGTTCAATGTCCTAAGGCGAAGGCCTACCAGATCAACACAGGTGGAAAGACATCCTATGCCATCAACTATCGGATCGCCAGTCCAGGATCATCAGGGAACCTGAGGACACGCTTTGTTTCCCTTCCCGAGGGGAGACGATTTGTTTTGGTGGCCGATCAGCCCATGCTCGGGAATGATTATATAGCTGAGAACAGCTTTGGGGCTGATGCCAATAGGCCTGTGGGCGAGTATTTTCGCCACAATAACAAGATCCATGTCCTCTGGACGGATCTTTCAGTTTCACCGATCTCTTATGACGAAATTATGACCAATAGATCTGACCTCAATAAATCTCTTTGGAAATACTCTGGTGCCATAGGCAATTAGAATTTGCGCAATTGCTTAAACATAAAAAATAAATCTTCTTCTAACCACCAAAATCCCAAAACCAACCCCAATGAAACTCCAATCAATACCCAACCAAGTGCTTGCATTTGCGTGTGCTGCAGGCATCAGTGTCGTTTCTTGCCAGGCTTCTCCAGCCGATGATGCGGCGGATGCCGCCCGGATGGCAGCCCAAGCGAACCTCTCATTTGAGCAGGCAGCGGGTCCAGATACGCAATATGTCATTGGATTCAAACGCGATCAGCGCCTCCCGTGGGTCAGTCTCCTTGGAGGCAGGAAAGACTGGCCCGCTGGCTGGCTGGTGAGAAATCTTACCGATAAGGAGGGCAAGCGGACGCTTGTTTTGCCGAAGCGTGAGGAGGTGAAAACAGCTGCCGCGCCGTTCGCTTTGGTCGAGGGGGCTGGCCGCGATGGCAGCAAAGCTTTGCAGATCACCGGTGATCCCGCAGGGCGCGTCTTCACCATGGGCGAGGTCGGCTTCCCTGTTGTCCCGCTGAGGAATTATTTCAAAGGGAAGGAAATCGAGATCGAGTTGAAGGGCTGGGTTAAAGGCGAGGACGCAAATGTTTCGGACAAAAGCCGGATCGGTTTGGAATTTTCCCAGCACAGCGCGCTGGAACACGGTTCGCGTGTGAGCAATTCGGAACGGATTCCGATCGGCACCTTCGATTGGACACCGATCAGCGTCAAAGCAACCGTGCACCCGGAAGCCGGTCGTTGGGTGCGTATCGTGATTGATGCCGCTGGCAACACCGGAAAGCTCAGCTTCGACGATTTCTCCCTCACCATCAACGGCGAGGATGCCTTCGCGTTCTTGGCGAAATTGCGCGATTGGCGTGACGGCACCACCGCGAACGCGCGTCTTCAGGCGACTCTTCCCGAGTCTGTCATCTGGACGGAGGATCCTGCGCAGAAAGTGTTCGGCTGGAGTCGTCCTCCCGAGCGGGCAGCCAGCCCCGGCATCGAGATCTCCGCTGCCAAGGGAGAATACGAATCGTTTCAGATCGCCTTTCAGCCATTGAAGGATTTGGAAAACATCACGGTTGCCTTCTCGGATCTGGAGGGGCCGCGCCCATGGTATTTTTTCGGCAGGCCGGTCATTCCCAAGGCTCAGCTTGAAGTCCGCGAAGTCGCATTGGTCAAGCGTTCGCAGCAGTGGGATTTTATCGACCACACCGGAATGATCCCCGATCCCTTGCGTCCGGACAAAAGCTTCACATTCAAAGCCGGAGCCAGTCGTTCGCTTTGGGTCACGGTTCATGTCCCGCAGGACACGCCGGCAGGGGAGTATTCGGGCTCGATCAAAGTCGGAGGTCCGCTCAATCTGGACATGCCGATCAAGCTGAAGGTGCGGAATTTTGCCCTTCCAGAACTCACCAGCTTCAACCTGGATGCAGAGATCAAACCGCGCACGATTGCCCTTTACGAC
>JAPLTI010000297.1 GCA_026398285.1 Verrucomicrobiota bacterium | reverse complement strand
CGTAAACATTGTTTGCCGGGTTCTCGTAATCGATCAGGATCAAGTCGCGCTCGCGCTTCTCCTCGTGGTCGAAAAATTTTCCCCGGTTGCGCAGATGCTCGACGAATTCCCGGTTGCCGTAGATGTCCGGGTGAAGATGCCGGAACTGCCCAAGCAACGCCCCTTCCGCTTCGGCATAGCGCGGATTGAATTCCCTCACTTTGGCGTCGAGCAGGTCGTCAAAGAAAAGCGAACGCCCCTTGGCCCGCTCGTCTGGTGGCAACGCCGGATCGAATCCACGCCGCCGCTCGGCTTCCTCGCGGGTCACGATCGTCCAGCCGATCGCCTCGGCGTAAGCAAGAATGCGGGCTTGGACGGTTTTGTGTTCGGTCGGCTTGCTCATCAGCGTTTGGGTTTGGCTGGTGCTTTTGGAGGAGGCAGAAATTCCCTCGCCACATCCGCGAGTTGTTTGGCGGTGGGCAGCTTTCCCTTGAACTCCGCTGGCAGGTTCTCTTGGAGCTGATACTCCGCCACGCCGATGGGATTCGTCTTGGTCTTCAGCGCGAATTCCACCTCCACATCATCCTTCTCCGCACAGAGGATGATTCCAATCGAGGGTCTGTCATCCGGCCCGCGTTCCTTTTCGTTCAGGAGGTTCAGATAAAAATCCATTTTGCCCGCGTGCTCCGGCTCGAACTCGCCAATCTTGAGGTCGAACGCCACCAACGACTTGAGAAATCGGTGATAAAACAGCAGGTCCACGAAGTATTCCTTCTTTTCCAGCTCCAGCCGGTATTGCCGCCCTACGAAGCAAAATCCGTATCCCAGTTCCAGAATGAACGCCTGCAAACGCGCGATCAAACGATCCTCCAGCTCGCGCTCCTTCATCGGCCGTGCGATGCCGAGAAACTCCAGGTTGTAGCGGCTTTTCAGCATCTCGTTTGCCTGCTCCGCGAAGTGCTCCGGCAGCGCCACCCCGAAATTGTGCGTTTTCTTCTCCTTCACCGCCCGCTCATACGCCTTACCCTTGATCTGGTTCAACATCACGCTCCGGCTCCAGCCACATTGCGCCGTGGCGCGGAGGTAGTAAAGCCGGGCAGCGGGATCTTTGAGCTTCTTCATCAGTTGGACGTGATGGCCCCAGGGAACCCGCGACACCAATTCTCGCACAGCCTGTGCGAGAATTTCTGGAACAGCTTGTCCCAAAATTGAATTTTCGGTGTTCCCGCCTGTTTCTGGGACAGCTTGTCCCAGAAATGCCATTCCTGTCTGCCCCTGCAATTCTTGAACAGCTTGTTCAAGAAACTCCGGAGTTGAATGCTCGGTGTAGAACTGCCGCATCCGCCAGACATTGTCCGCTGAAAAGCTGGTCATATCCGGAAACTCCGCCCGGAGGTCAGCGGCGAAGCGCTCCACCACCGCATCACCCCAGCCAAGCGTTTTTTGGCGCTCCACAATCCCGCGCCCGATGTCCCAGTAAAGCATCACCAGTTCCCGGTTCACCGCCCGCCCGGCTTGCAAACGCGCGGTCTGAATGCGGCCTTTCACCTCGGTGAGGAAGTGGGCGTAGTCGGGGATTGTCGAACTCAGTTTCATGACAGTGAAATTAAGAAGTCGTTAGAGAGATGACGGCCCGCAAGGAAGAAAATTGAACCGCAGATTTCGCAGATTCGCGCAGATTGGAGTTTGCTGATTCTGCATCTGTGAAAATCTGCGCCATCTGTGGATTGAAACCTCGCCGCCGCTCGGCTTCCTCGCAGGTCACAATCGTCCAGCCGATGGCCTCGGCGTAGGCGAGGATCCGGGCTTGGACGGTTTTGTGCTCTCCGGGTGTGGGCATACTATTTGCGACTCACAATTGCTGTCTCGATCGCCTTGATAGCGTTGTAACGGCTGAGGAGCATCGCTTTGTCCGTGTTAACATACGCGTTGGTGGGATCGTCATGCTCAGTTGTGCTCAGCTTCGCGTATAGATCTTTGAGGGTTTGAGCCTCCGCAGGAAGCAGTGGAACGACTTTGGTAAAGTCGTGGAAGGCGGAAACCTTCTGACTCTTCTGTTTGAACTGATGACGCTGGTTATTGAAAACGTGAGTGTTTACTACCGCCTCAAGCAATCGACGCATCTTTCCAGCAATGACTTCCTTCTCCGCCTTTGTGGGCTCGCCTGTTCCGCCCAACCCGGCATCGATCTCTGCCTTCAAATCCGTTATTTTTTCGCTGTAGTCAGCGAGTGCGACACAGTTTTCCAACACATTCACAGACATGTGGGGTTCCGGCCGAGCGTCCTTGAGAACCTTCTGGATCTGCATGAAAAACTCCCAGTTGTGGGTAAGCACAATAATTTGGCGATTCGGGTGTGCCTGAATCAAATCGCGCAAGCGATTGCAGTAGTTCCCGATGTAGTTGTAGTCGAAACTGGATATCGGGTCGTCGAAGACAATTACCTGCTGGCTGCAGGTTTCTAACTCGGCGAAGAACAAGGCAAGAGCGTGGATTCGTTGCTCGCCCTCGCTCAGAACTGACTCAATCCGCTGACCGGCGACGTGATGATCAACAGTTACAGCTCCGTCGCCGCCTACGTCCCTCAATTCAACTCCGAATGCGCTCATATCCTTTTCGGCGAGCGCGATATACTCGGCGTTGAGTCGAGCCTTGAAATCTCCAACCACAAGCTCCTTGTGAGCTTTCTTTGCTGTGGACGTAACCTTCCGCAGGACCGAGGTGAAATCGGGCAACGCAGCATCCCAGAATGCAGCATTGCGCGTCCTCCGATGCGCTTCCTTCACGAGATCGGCGTTCTCCGCAATTTCCTTGGCGTAGAGCAGTGCCCGGCATTCGGTGGAGATCTCCCCCAACTGTTTCAGAAGCTCTGCCCTGCCTTTGCTTGCCTCTTCAATGAGTTTCTCTTTCTCTTGTAGATGCTTCGAAAGATTATCGGCGAGCGTTCGCATCGTAGACGCTGAGTCTTTGCAGGCTTGGTCGATTTGCTCTCCGCCCTTGAACCGTGTGCGGATCGCTTTCCCAGCTTCCTTGACCGCATTGATTGTCTCGACGGCCAGCACCGAGTCTTTCGCCCAATCGTCCGGCGACGAATCGGAGATCACCTTGAGATTCTTTTCCGCCGTTTTGATCAGCTTACGTAGCTCAGTGATGGTCGCATCCAATTCGCCGGTCAGGAGTGCGGCGTATTGCTTGAAGAGTTCAAGTTCACTCTCCCGAAGGTCTTGCTTGCAGAGGGGGCATCCCGCTGACGTCGGCGCATGGAGACTGCAAATTTCGTTGGCTGGACGGATGAGCTCCATCAGCTTGTCGAGGGTCGCACCCGACGGAATAAGCGCCTTGGCTAGAAGTGCCAGCTCCTCTTCCTTTCCCATCAGCGCTTGCGACTGTGTTACAGGGTCAATCTCGATGAGCTTTTCGGCTGCTTCGAGCAGCGGTTGGATTTCCCCGTGGAGTGCTTTCAGCGCAGAAGCTTCCCCTTTAAGAAGTTTGAGCCCTTCCTCTGAAGTTGCTTTTTCGAGTTCCTCCTTACGCTGCAGCGTTCCCTCTAACCCGCTCTCTGCCGAATAGCTTTCGCCCAACTTCAACTCTGCTTCTAAGGCGGCTGCTGTCGGACTCGTCAGTTCAGCGAGGACTGATCCCTTGAATCCTACAAATTTCGCACGAATACGTTCAACAAGGCCTGCGAGTTGAGCTGCATTCGCGTTTTGCTTCCCGACAAGCTCGGCGCGTAGGTCCTTGCAGTGCTTCAGCGCAATTTCGAATACATCGAGCTTAAATGGTGACAGCGCAATGATCCTCCCGGGTTGGACAGAGTTCTGAACATTGTGGATTGCTATCCCGGTGTCGAAATACTTGAGGGAAGTTGACCGGGCACCGTAAGCACCAGGTGCGGTCCAGGATTGCGTCGCAGCATCTGAAGCGAATTTATAGTTGAAAGCTGGCGATGTAGCCGCGGCGCTTCGAACATTATGGAGAGGTCTACGGGGAGCATCATTCGATGCCAGGATTTGCAGGGCTTCACACAAGCTGGATTTCCCACTTCCATTGGTTCCAAAAATGATCGTGGCTCGTTTGGAGAACGAAGCCGCGAGAGAATCGCCAAGCCGCTTAAATCCAATAAACGGACCTATCGTTTCAAGGCGTTCGATTGCGGCAGCAGCGGCGGCGGCTCCAGTAGCAACAGCAGCAGGCGGGGCAGGCTGGCGAAGGTAGCTTGCTCGTTTGGTGAATAGTTGAACGAGGATTTCAAGGTCCGTTGGGTTAAGCGTCGTGGTTCCAGATGCCGCGAGATCACAAATCATTTCAAGCCAGGGTATGCCCTCGTCGGCATGGCTTCAGGATTCTCGGTTAAAACTCGATTGCGGCGTTTTGAACGCGGGTCTTCGCGGTCATCAGTTCGTGAAGCAGGGTGCGGAAAAGGTCTTGGAGAGAGGTGCGCTTCTGTTCATGAAGCTCCTTCTTCCGTTCGAGGTTCTGAATCGCCGAGGCGATCTCTTCCTGAGATTCCATGTCTGGCAGCGGGATTTTGAACGCTGCCACTTCGTGACCCATCAAGGTGCATGTTCCGTGACCTGAGCGTCCAACTTTCTTGAACAAGTTGTCTCGCAGTGTCTCCAGAGCGTAGAGGAGGAAATCCGAGCGAAGCTTTGGCCCCGGAACGATGGCCTTCATGTCCTGATTGATGGCCATCGGAACTGTTGCAAGTGCTACTGGAACCGTCTTTGCCAAGATCATCCCGCGAACGACTACGAAGACGGAGCCGGCGGGGGCGAGTTTGCTTCCGCTTTCGAGAGCTTCCTGCGAAATGTGGTCTGTAACGTAATCGAGTCGCGGGCGCTTCATATCTTTCGGCGACACCCACGGAATGGTTCCCTGCCAGAATTCTGGATTCTGCTTGGATGGAGTGCCACCGCTCTGGAAGCGACAGACATCCGAGAGGCGCACCACCTCCCAGCTTTCGGGGATGGGGCCGATTTCGGTTTGTTTTTGGGGTTCGTGGCGCAGGCCTTCGGTGAAGAGCTTGTGCATGAGGGCCTTCTTCAGCTCGGTGGTGGTCTGAATGATCCGCTCCTGCGCTTCGATCGCCCGCTGCACTGTCGAAAGGATGTGCGCGATCTTCTTCTGCTCGGGGAGTGGGGGGAGAGGGAGCCATGACGCAGTAACATCTGAATCGCGAACGGCCGGGTAGCTTGCCCCTCGTTCCAAGCCTGCCATTCGCGCAGTAAAGTGATCCGAGATCAGAAACGAGTAAAGGAAGCCTGGAGACGCCTTCGCTTTATCGCACCGAAGAACACAGTATCCTGTGCTGGCAATTGCTCCGTCGAGTTCCGAGGGGACCAACGCGATGCGCTTGAGCGTGGGGCGAACAGTCGCAAAGAGAACATCGTCAGTTTGAATGGCTTTTCTTGCACGGCTGGGGGCTTCGGATCCGAGCGTGGTTGTGGTGCCTGTGATTTTGAAGGAGGCGTTTGAGACAGCGGAAACATCAACATATTGAAACACCTCGCAGGGTTTCTTCCGTGGGTCTTGTTGCTTGGTTTTGACGACCACTTTTCCAATCGATGATTCCGCCCAGGTCTGAGGAATTGGATAGGGTTTGCCGTCCATCATACTGTTGGCCTCCTTGAATCGGGGTTCAGTTCGTAAATTTTGACCGCGTGATTTCCTTCAGGTTGAAGCAGCCAGCCAAGGCGAACGAGTTCTTCGATAGCCGGAGCGAATACAGATTTTTTGACAGAGGGAGCGTTGCCGCTGGCTGTGGTATTCGGAATGTATGAGCGAAAAAGCAGACCTGCGGGGCTATCTCGTAAAATTTCGGTGAGGCCCTGCTCCTCTTCGTTGGGATGCTGCATAATCATCCGCAAAAGCTCCTTCGCAAACGGGAGCTGAGGCTCTGTTAATCGTTTTTCGCACTCGACCACTATCTGAGAAGATATGCTCGTCTTAATGCTTCCTTGAACAAGACTCCTGAGTCCTTCGGCAATGCTGGCAAACGCCTCGTCCTGATCATGCCAGTGTTTACTCTGGACTGGTTTCCCGTCTTCCGGCAGGGCTTTGAACTGCCTAAGTTCCTCAATCTTCCAGTCGCAAGGCCGAATGAGGATTGGAACGATTCTGGCTTCCCCTTTCTGATGCTTATCCAGCGCTACCTTGAACTCTTTTTCGTAGCAGTAATCGGAGTTGATAAAAGATGAGCTCACAAGCAGGAGGAAAAGGTCGGCGCTTTCCATCGCTGCAGAAATCTCCGCATCGAGCACACCACCGGCATCAATCTCCCGATCCGTCCAAGTTTCGAGAAGGTTCTGCCGCCGAAGTGCTGCCAAGTGCTGATGCAGCTTCGTCAAGAACTCCGCGTCGTCATGAGAATACGAGATGAAAGCTTTCATTCCGCCTCTCCCATTTTAGCTGCGAGCCGCATCCGGCCCATCTCGGTAAGTTTGTATTTCCGGAGTCGACTGGTTGGTTTTTCGAGGGCCGTGGGTTCAATGAATTTAGCCATCAAGAGCGCTCGGATGACTTTGTTCAATTGACCCGAGATGGCTTTTTGGCCCAGAGCTGCAGATAGGTCGGATTTCCCTAATGTATTGTTGGTAAGCAACCTCACTGTGACTCTGGCTGTGACTCTGGCTGTGACTCTGGCTGTGACTCTGGCTGTGACTCTGGCTGTGACTCTGGCTGTATGGCGGCTTGATTGCGCCCCGGCTTTAGCTGGCCCCCCGCCTTCGCCGTTTTTCTTCGGATGGTCAGGACGAATGAGCCACCATCGATTCGAATTTCCGGCTCGGGGAGCCCGGCCTTGCGGCAACGGCGGATCATGTCACCGATGCCGGTTCCCATGCGCTCGATGTATTTCGTGAGATACATCGGCTCGGCGAGAAGGGGATTGTGGGGAACAGAGGCGTGCGGGCCTCGCAATTTTTCAAGTGTGAGGTTGGGTGGCAGGGAGCCGGGATTCCACACTTCGAGGCGGTCCTTAAAAAGCATGACCTGCACGCTGGCGTTGCTGGTGTAGTCGCGATGCACGATGGCGTTGACGATGGCCTCGGCGACGACCTCTTGGGGAATCTCGTATTTGGTGGGAACCTGCGTGCTGTGCTCCCGCGTGCCCACCCAGAGGTCAATTTTGGAGAGCACGAAGTCTTTGGCCTGATCGACGAGATCAAAGACCGTGCCCTTGTAAACCTGATAAGATGGGATCGGCTTCGCGACCTCGTAACCGTGAAAGTGGGCGCACTTCACTTCGGAGGTCGTGAGGAAGCGTTGGGGGCGCTTGCCGAAGAGCAGGATCGCGGCATGGGTGGGACGCCCTTTGTCGAGCAGGTTCAGATGGGCCAGCACCTCGTGGGCCGGTGTATCACCGGCCAGCGGAAAATGGCGTGCCCGGCGGGCGAGGCCGAGGAAGCGAGTGATTTTTTCTTCATCCAAATCGTCCAGCGAAGCGTTGCGGCAAAATGTGGCATCGAAGGGACCGAAGCGGATCAATTCGCGCTCCTCGAGGATTCTAACCAAGCTGGCGTAAACCGAGGCAACAAGGTCCTCGGAGGATTGAAAGCGCCGCCGGACAAGGCCCAGATTGGCTTCGCGAATGAGGCTCTGCATCTTGGGATGTTTCGAGTCGTCGGAGGCCCCTTTGACAAAGATCAATCGCATTTTGCCGAGGCGGGTGGCCTCGTTGAATTCGAGATGCGTGGGGGAAAGTCCGTCCTCATTTTCCAATCCGTATTCATTGCCGAAGAGACCGAGATAGAGGTCGCAGTGCCGGACTTCATCGAGATAGACGGCTTCGGGTCGCCGGTCGGATGCGGGGATATCGCGCTCGAAGAGGAAGGTCTCGAAGAAGCGGCGCAGCAACGCATCGCCGGAAAGATATTCGGCCAGGGCCTGACGCTCGGCGGCAAATTCCTTCTGCACGCTGCTGATGAAAATCTTCACTGCCCACCTCCCGACTGAAGGTCAACCGCAGATGTCGCAGATGGGCGCAGATGATTTTTTGATTGGATGAATCGTTTGTAGTCGAGGCGCGGACTGCCGAAATTGATGAGCAGGGCACGCTCAAGGCCAGTAGCTTTGAGGTAGTGGAGCACCTGGGCAGATTCGATGTCGGTGAGAGTCTTGATGGCTTTGAGCTCCACAATCACGCAGCCGAAGCAGATGAAATCGGCGCGGTAGGGCGAACCCAATGCATGGCCCTTGTAGGCAACCGGGATCGAGTGCTCGCGCGTGAACGGAATGCTTCTGTGAGTAAGCTCGACCGCCAAGGCATCTTGATACACCCCTTCCAGAAATCCGCTTCCCAACTCACGATGAACCTCCATCGCCGCCCCAATGATGGCGTAAGTCTCAGGATCGTTTTTTGAATCTGCGTTCATCTGTGACATCTGCGGTTTAAACTCCGAGTTGTTTCAGAATGGCGCGCAGGGCGGCATCCGTCTCCTTGGCCTCGGCCTCAATGGCATTCAGTTCCTCGACGATCTCGGCGATGGGCCGGTAGGTCTCGGCTTCGCTGGTGTGGATGTAGCGGCTCGGGGAGATGTTGTAGTCGTTCTTTTGCAGCTCGGCGTGATCGACGATGCGGCTGAGTTTTTCCTCTTCCTTCCATGCGATGAGGGTCTCGGCGATGCGGTCGATGCCTGCCGCAGGAATGAAATTCTTCGGATCGCCCTTTTCAAAAATCTGGCTGGCGTTGACGAGGAAGACTTGGCCTTTCCGATTTTTCGGTTTCGCCTTGTTGAGGAACAGGACAATGCCCGGAGCGGTGGTGTTGTAGAAAAGATTCTCGGGCAGGTAGAGGACGCTCTCGATCAAGTCCTGATCCACGAACCAGTGGCAGACGATCTTTTCTTTGTTGGTTCCAGCATTGCCTGATCCCCGGGAGGCAGCGCCCGTGTCGAGAACGACGGCGGCGCGGCCAGTTTCATTCAGGCTGGCGTGCATGTGCTGGACCCAGCCCCAGTCGGCGGAGGATTTGCCGGGAAAGCCTGCTCCAGCGAGAAAGCGGCCGAGTTCGTCGGCATCGTAATCGGCCTCGGTGAACCAATCCTGATTCCACATGGGATTGGCGACCACGCGATCGAAGGTGCGGAGCTTGCCCCGCTTGTCCCGGAATTTGGGGTTCTTGAATGTGTCGCCGATTTCGATCTGACCTTCCATGTCGTGGATGATCATATTCATGTTGGCCATGGCCCAAGTCTCGGGGACGTATTCCTGACCGAAGAGTTTCAGCGGCGCGTAGGAGGACTGATTCGCCGCCTCCATCTTTGACTCCATGGCGAGTTCGCATTTGATGAGGAGGCCGCCGGATCCGCTGGCGGGATCATAAATTTCCATGCCCGGCTCCGGATCGAGCACACGCGCCATGATCTCGCCCACCTCGCCCGGCGTGTAGAATTCGCCCGCGCTTTGGCCGCTGCCCTCGGCAAACTTGCGGATGAGGTATTCATAGCTCTTGCCGATGATGTCGGCTTCCACATCTTCGAGCCCGAGTCGTTTCGTGCTGATGGCCTCGATGAGGTTCGAGAGGCGGTCATCATCGAGGTCACGCTGGCCGTGCGTGGTGGCGTTGAAATCAACGCGGTCAATGATGCCTTGGAGAAGCGGATTCTCTCGTGCAATGGCTCGCATGTGAGTGGTCACTCCCTCGCCGATCTTGTCGGAAAGTTTGCGGATGACCGACCAGACCGGCTGCTCGGGATCGTCAGGAATCAAAGGAAGGTAAAAGCGAACGAGCTTGTGATCAGCCTTCACGAGCTGGAACGCTTTTTGGCGCGAGCCGACTTCCTTGGCGATGCGGTTCAGCTCATCGTCGAAAACATCGCAGAGGCGCTTGGTGAAAATGAGCGGGAGGATGTAGTCCTTGTATTTCGCGGCATCCTTGGCCCCTCGAATCGAGCAAGCAGCGTCCCAAATCCAGGATTCGAGGGATTTGTTTTTTTCAGGGGTATTTGATGCGCGCATGTATCAGGTATTTCGTATCACAGCCAGATCAACGCGTCACTCTGGAAGCAACAAGCCTCCAATGCTCATGTCTGAAAGCGTCGCGTCCAATTTAGTCGATATTTTGATGCGTGTTTCACCGGAGGCCAGAATCACACCTTGGCCACAAGCAGGTCATCCCATCGAGTGGTGAATTTCCGTGAGCAATTTTCCGTTCACATGGCCCATTCCTGCTTCATACGCATTGATCCATAGCGGATGGCATTGCGTCCCAGTTTTTGGTTTAGACCCGATGGCCTGGCCCGAGTTGATGTCCCCGAGATCGACCGCGAAGCCTTCCGCGAAGCCATCATCAACGCTTTTTGCCACCGCGACTACCGGGATCCCGACGAAGTCCGCATCGCCATTTTCCCCGACCGAGTCGAGGTGCGGAATCCCGGCAGGCTCATGGAAGGCGTCACCCTGCGCACACTCAAGACCGCCAAAGTCTCCCGCCGCCGCAATCCGCTTATCGCCGACCTGCTCCGCCGAATCCACCTCATCGAAGCCTGGGGCCGAGGCATCCCTCTGATTCTTGAAAAAGCCACTCAAGCCCGCTTCACTGAAATCGCAGGCGTCTTCATCACCGAGTTTCCTCGCCCACAGGCCGCTGGGGATTCGGTTACAAAATCCCAACCACGGTTCGATGCCACAGGGCAAGTCACAGGGCAAGTCAGCGAAGAGGTGAAGCGACTTCTTGCCATCGTTGGGAAAGAAATGTCCCGGCAAGACATTCAATCTGCACTAGCCTTGCGAGGACGTGAAAACTTTGAAGCTCGCTACCTCAAGCCTGCCCTAGAAGCGGCCTTCATAGAACGCACCATTCCTGAGAAACCCAACAGCCGCCTGCAAAAATACCGCCTCACGGAAAAAAGCCGGGAATTTGCAGCCACATTGATTCCTCCGTAAACGTTGCACTCACGAAGCAGGAACAGGAAGGCATAAAATGGAACAATCGCTGTCACGGTTTGTCACGCAGGTTGGACTTAAAAAGTGCGTGAAAAAGGAAACTACTTCACTTGAAACATGAAGGTGCGTTGATCCGCATTTCAAGAACTTTGAGGCCATCAAGAATTTCATTCCAAGGTGGCGGTTCACAGAAAAACATATCTCGCATTTCGGCGTAATCGCGGGCCAGAATTTCGGAGCGCTCCTTTTGCGGCATAAGACGAAAAGTCCCCGGAACCGCTGTTTCTGTGAGCCCTTCTCCCAGTCCGCTGAGCGCCGCGCGTTTCCTTTCTCATTTGCTCTTGATTATCAGAAGACCCTTGTTAAACTGAGGAAACTTGCTCCCCGCTCGACACGCCGGAAACGGCCTCGGGCGGGGTTATTTTTTGCTATGAACACCGAACCCGCACCTCGACGCGCCGTAATCTTCATAGACGGTCAAAATCTTTTTCGTTCAGCAAAAGACGCGTTCGGTCATAACTATCCTAATTACGATCCGATAGCACTGGCCCGCGCAATCTGCCTCAGGGAGGGCTGGGAACTTTGCCAAGTCAGGTTCTACACTGGATACCCAGACCCCGCCGACAATCCATTCTGGAATCATTTTTGGACCTCGAAGTTTGCGCAAATGGGCAGGCAGGGAATTCATGTTTTCTCTCGCACACTCCGTTACCGGAACGAAACAATCATTCAACCAGATGGTCGGGAATCCACAGTGATGGTGGGTCGGGAGAAAGGCATCGATGTTCGTCTGGCACTCGATATTCTCCTACTTGGTTTTAGGAGAGAATATGATGTAGCGGTTGTGTTCAGCCAGGACCAGGACCTTTCCGAGGTTGCTGACGAGATTCGTATTCTTGCGAAATCTCAAGGTCGCTGGATCAAGATTGTGTCAGCTTTCCCAATGAGCCCCACATCAAAAAATCGGCGAGGTATTAATGGAACGGACTGGTTGAAAGTCGACCGTGAGACTTATACCTCCTGTATCGACCCTCGCGACTACCGCCCTAAAAAACCACCAATTTCAACTTCTGAGAATTGAACCTCGTAAATTTTTGCTCCATTGGTCTGCGTAGTGATGGTATGACTTCGCCCTGCAAACGAGCTGCACATGCTTCTGAAAGCTGAGCGAGTAAACGCTTGCGTTGTTTTCCCTTTGCTTTTTCAGGATCTCGTTCGCCCGAAAATCCAAGCCATTCTCGACTCAGGGAAATGTCTATATCCTCGGAAAACCGTTGGATGACACGCCATACTTTCGAGAGCGATGTGCCTCCTTTAAAAATGAAATGATCTTTCGCTTCTGGCAGCTCAAAAAGGTGCCGCAGTGTCCAACATACCCAAAAATCCTTTTCGATCATTTCGGCCACCATGCCCGTATTCCTCTGCGCTTCGAGGAACAGAGCCTTGCGATCAGGGTCGCTCAAGCCAATGACTGTTTGTTCATTCATTTCTTTGCAACCTCCAGGAATACCGGACGCATCCACGCCGGCACATAACGCAAATCCTCAAGCAACTCCCGCTTGGCTTCCGCTGAAAGCGCATGCTGGAGTTTACGGATTTTGTCTGGATTTATCTGCTTTTTCCCAAGACTCCTCAAGGCTTCGGCTACCCGCCCACTGGCCCGCCGTGCCAAGGCAACCATCTTCGAGGAGCGACGCTGCAAGCGAGCGCTCCCGCTCCCTCCGAGCGAAACCACGCGTGAGCGACTGGATACCCCATAACTTGAGCGGGCCGGCACTTGGGTGCTTAGTCCCAGCGAATTGGCAGACTCGGCACCGGATGGCAGAAGGGTTAATCCGTCGCGGCGCGCCGAAATCCGATGGAGTAAATGCCCCACCCCACCGACGCTTCGCCATCCGGACGCGCCCAAGGACCAAATCCGAGGTTTTTCCATAAGCAGTATCTCGACTCATAATGTTGAAAATATGTGCTTATTATTTCAACATGTCAACACGTCGCCAACATGCCTTGAAGGGCCTGCTGGCTCAGAATTTTTGACGCCAAGGCCTATTTATAATGGGCGTTCGCACTCGCCCCAGACTGTCCTGCTTGAGAATTTCCCCCGCTGATAATAACGATGCTGTAGATGTCATAGCCTACAGACTACGTCACCTCCACTACCTACGGCAGGTGGTGCTCCGCGCAACGCTTACGGTGAAGGAGGTTGCGCAGGAGCTCGGGTTCAGCAATCCGTATAACTTCTCCCGCGCCTTCAAGCGGGTGTTCGGCGTTTAATCCAAGAGATTTAGGGCGCGTCCAAGCAATCCTGCATCCCTAGTCTTTTTAACTTCCTGCGGTACTCCTTGGGCGTCTCGCCCGTAACGCGTTG
>JAPLTI010000306.1 GCA_026398285.1 Verrucomicrobiota bacterium | reverse complement strand
ATTCGATCAAATGAGGCCCTGATCAACAGTGGTCCAGCCCAGATTGACGATTTCCTCCGAAAGCAATCGGGGCGACACGATGAGGACTCCTTGGAAAGTTCGGCCATAAAGATGGCCAAAATGTTTGAGGTCACCAGTGAGAAGGCGATCGGCTTTCGATGCTATTGCAGCGGCCAAGATTGGCGCGTCCTTGGGCGGAAGACCCGCATCGGGACATGGGCCGATCATTTGAGAATGAATAACGCGCTCGCGCCAATAATCCAAACCAGCAGACCATGCGGGTCGTTTAAGAAGGAGATTTCGTTGGGCCTCATCCCAGACAGCGGTGTGGGTGATTAAAGTCGCATTCTTTGAAAGACGGTCCAAGAGTTGCCACGAGGGGCTTTGAAGTTGCGATGCGGAAAAAATGATATTCGCATCCAAAAAGATTTTCATCGGCATGCTTTAAGCCGGTTGGGTTTTAAAGATGTCGGCGATAGCGGCATTGTTTTGCGCGTCGAATGCTGCGATGCGTTCCTCTGAATAAATCTCCATCGGAAAAACGGAGGCCGGTCTAATAAGAATTCCTTCCTCCGTGTCCTCCACTGAAACGATGCTGTCTCCAGCAAGACCAAATTTTTCACGTATTTTTTTTGGGAGTGTCAATGTTCCTCTGGAGCCCATCTGAAGCGTCGCTGTCATGTTTACTTATTTACCGAAAAACGGATTTTCTGCAAAAAGTAATTTTATAAAATTTAATGAAAAGCCGCAAAAAATGCGGATATGAGTTGTATCTCGCTCCATAATAATGGCCTCGACGAGGCGCCCTGTTCAAAAATCCAACCGGGATCCTCTTTCAAATATCAACGCCCCACGCTGGAAATCCCGCAAACCAGAGTGCTCCACAGCAAAACCCTTCGCGCATTGCGATGGGTCATAAAATGGCCGGACACAAAGCGGCTTGTCATGTAGGCCGCCTGAAAAAGAATGCCGAGTAAGGCGCATTTGGTGATACCAAGCTCTCCGGCCCCTGCTCCATAGAACACGGCGAAGGCTACAAAAAACAGCAGCCAGTCCATCAGCGCCGGACTCAGATACAAAAGCGCCTGCTTCCGCCTCATACTCACTGTCCCATGCCCCAGCCACCGGATATCGAAAATGCCTCTCCCGTGATGGTTGAGGCGGCATCGGACAGGAAATAATCCACCATCCCGGCGACTTGAGCAACCGTGGTAAACTTCTTGATGCAGGCCGGCTTCAGCATGACTTCCTGCGCCACCTGATCTTCGCTGATGTTGTTGAGCTCGGCCTGCCTGGCCATCTGCTCACGCATGAGCGGGGTGTCCACAAATCCCGGGCAAATGGAATTCACTGTGACGCCATCACCGGCTAACTCAAGAGCCATCACCTTGGAGAGTCCCAGAACACCATGCTTGGCTGCCACATAAGCGCACTTGAAGGGGCTTGCGCCCTTGCCAAGCATGCTTGAAATGTTGATGATTCGTCCCCAACCGGCCGCCTTCATGAAGGGGATCACATGTTTGGAGCAGAGGAAGGTTCCCGTCAGCATCACGGAAATCAGATGGTTCCATTTCTCCAGCGGAAACTCATCGATGGGCGACATAAATTGAAGCCCGCAGCCGTTGATCAGGATGGTCGGAGCACCGAAACTTTCCACGGTTTCCTTCACAGCCAGCTGAACGGCGTGTTCGCTGGTCACATCACAATGGATGAAGGAACCTCCTTCTTTGGGCGCATGGATATCCCACGAAACGGCCTGAATTCCTTGGGACTTGAGGTTTTTGATGATCCCAAGTCCGATCCCGCTCGATCCGCCGGTCACAATTGCAGTTTTCAAATCCTGTGATTAAAAGTAGCGGGGTGAGTTAAATCGTGTGTCAACATAGCAGAGTTTTTTTATCAGTTTATGTCTGTGGGTTCTTTGTCCTAGCGACATTGCCTGTCATGGATTCTTCGCCGGAAGGGATGGACAAAGGCTGTAATGTGTCGCTTTTGCGCCCAGCGGAATAACCTGGCGGACATCGATAAATTGCCCGAGTTCGGCAGAGGCCTTGGCGGCCAGGCAGGCGTAGACGCTTTGCAGGCCCGTGCGCAGAGGAGCGAGGGAGGGAGCGCCGTCCCGCACCATGGCCAAAAAGTTTTCGGCCAACCTCGCGTCGCCACCGAAGTGCGCTTCCTTGCCTTCGATCGTGACGAGCGTATTGACCGGTTCGCGGTGTCTGGTCCCTCGGATTTCTCCGGTATAAAAATCGAACTCGACCATGCCGTGGAGACCGGAGACGACCGCTCCCCGCTTGGCTCCGCGCTTGGAGAAAAATACCTGCGTGTAAACGCCCTTCGCCCCATTGGCAAACTCCAGCAGCGCGCTCGAGGAGTCCTCGTTCATCCCCGTTTCCGGAAAGCCGATGCCTTCGAAATATTGCACGTCGGGATTCGGAGGTTCCGACTTGCGGCTGGCGTCCTGGTGGACACGCCCGCAGGAACTCATGGCTGCGACCCTCGTGATCGGGGCACCGGCCAGGAAGGCAAGGTAGTCGAAGTCGTGCGTGGCCTTCTGGATGAACAGGCCCTGGGTGACCGAATAGTCCCGATACCACATGTCGAAATAGTTTTTTCCATAGGGGACGTAGTTCACCGCCAGCAGGTGCTCGATGCCGCCCGCGGTTTTTAAATCGAGCAGCCGCTTGGCCTGCTGGCATACCAGCGAGGCCCGCAGTGGAAAGCTCACCAGCACTGGACACGGGTCGCTTCGGAACGCCTCTTCCAATGCCAGAGCATCTTCCATCCGCGTCGCTACCGGCTTTTCCAAAAAGAGTGGCAGGCCAAAAGCGGATGCCTCGATCGCGAGGCGGGCATGGCTGTCGCAGCGGCTACCGATTGCCAGTGCGTCCGGCCGCGTGGCCTCGACCATCTCGCCAATCGTTTGAAAAACTCCCGCCGACCCGCGATCCTTCTCCGGAACGCGCGCCAGAGCGGCCTCCGGGGCGGTATCCACAAAGCCCACGACCGTGAGCTGCGGTTCTGCTTTGAGCAGGGTATTGACCATGCTGTTCATCCTGCCGCCGAATCCAATGATGCCGAGTTTCATGAAGTTTTTAATATGGGGTTGGAGTGGAGTTTTATTATTTCTGAAAGATTAGGAGAGTTAAGCTGAGCGTGTTAATGGCGCAACTGTGCGTTTAACGCACTTTCAGACTCGCTCGTTCGGAGGATAAAACCGCTGGTCGTCCGGAAGCGGTGTCCCTCATGGAGGTGTTTGAGAACCGCTTTTTGCAGTGAGGTTTTTGGCGTGAGCGTTCGCCAGTCGGGGGTGCCCTCCAGCACGCGCTCCATCAGTTGATCGGAGTTGTTACCCGGAGTGGCCAGTGGGAAAAAAAGATTTCCGAAGCTCTGGATATTGGAGTTTGGCGGGAGGCATTGCCAGAGCTCCCGGTCGAGGAGCCATGAGGTGCTGCCGAAGGCCCGCCAGTCGAGCTCGGGAAAGTGACGCCGGTAAATATTCCCGGCACGCCGGAAGGAGTCTGCGCAATCGGAAAGTGCCAGAGGCTGCCCTGAAGGAATATGCACATGCAGGGCTATCGACTCCCTGCTGAGACACAAGTCGTAGTCGCTGGCAGAGAGGCTCACCGTCTCTCGGCTGATCTGCCCGGATGTGGGATCCACGGCATGGCCGCGCAGTTCCTCGGGTGTTGAAACATAGCTTGTGATAAAGCCGTCGACCGACTTTTCGAGCCACCCGTCGCGCGAGCATTCGAGGCCGGCCTCCGCAAAAACCATCGTTTTTTGAATCGAGGATTTTGCGTGAAAAACCCGGTATGGGGAACCGAATGGCAGGGCGATAAACTGAAGCCTCCCGATCTCCAACAGCATGTGGTGGACATGGCTCCCAAGCCATCGCAAGTGGCGGAACTCCCACTTCCCGCCGGCGGATTCCGGCCTCGTGATCCACCTCTGCAAATCCCGGGCGGTCGCAACCGAAATAGAATCTGGTAATTCCCGAGCGCGATGAGCGGCGAGCATTTTGGGATACCCCGCGACGGCGATGAGCGCGGTGATTTCCGACTCTGTCCCCGGTGGAGCATCCGGGATGGAGCCCGCCACCCAAGCGTCCGCAAGTTCGAGGAATGTCCGCTTGAGCGTGGCGTCTCCGGCTACCTTGCTCGCGGTGGCATCCAAAAAATGAATCACGGGGGTGTCGAAGCCAAGGCTCTCCAGGAGCATCGACACGGCACCCTTTTCTAAAATCCAAGCGGGATCTGTTTTCAAATATCAACGCCCTCCAAGTGAGGCCGGCGGCGCAGGCCACACATGTCCGAATACATCCACTTCATGAAATTTTGACCTGCACTTTTACGACCACCTTCACCACTTCGCAGGATGTCTCCCAGTCGATCGAGGGCGCATGGGCGTCCTGTGGAAAAAATACGGCCATCTGGCCTGCGGAAAGTCGCAAGGGAGTAAAATCCGATATGTTGCATTTCCAAAGAGCGGCATCCTTCGCATCGTCATAAGCCATGGTCTGCTCGCTCATCGCGGTCAGTGGAGCCCAGAGGATGGTTTCGCGTCCGCTAAAGATAAATTGGATGTCGCTATAGCGGCGATGGGCTTCGTAGAGGGCGCTCTCAAGGGGTTTCGTGGTGTATTTCTGCACGAGAGCGAAAACCCTGTCTCCATCGATCTCATAGCGGCCCGGCGCTTGCGAGCCGTCGAATTGATGTAAAAACGCAAACCCCTTTGCGAAGTCCGGGCCAAGGTTTGCGTAGGTATGGGAGTGAGTGATGGTGTCGAGGATCATTGGGATGTTTTGGCGTGGGATTTTTCAGGAAAGCGGTCGTGTTCTTTCTGCGGCCAATGCGGAAGATGCCGGACATCGTGGTGTCCCGAGACCTCACCGGTTTCAGAGGCTGGTGAGGGGTTCTCTTGTTCGCGAAACTCCCACCAGCATTGGCCTTGGTGGTTGTGCTCATGATCGACACGAAAGCCGGCGCGCTCGACCACAGGCCGAATCCAGGCGATGCAGTGGTCGCAGTAGTCTCTGTATTGCTGAAGGTTGTTTTTGATCAGAAAACCCTTGGAGGGACAATCGTGCATGTCGCATCTCACCACGGACGGGCTTTGCGTCATGTGATAGGCCTTTTCAGGGGACTCTTCCGCCAAGGTATGCCCCCAGTATTTCATCATTCCTTCGAATCCTTGGCCTTGAATCAACTCGGCGGCATGTCTTTGCGAGTCCTCGCCAATGGCATTGGTCCAATATTCCTGAAGAAGTTGCTCGCCGCCGGCGGCTTCCAGCCAGGCAAATGTCCATTCGTAATGGGCACAGAAGTCGTATGTTCCAATCATCGGACGGGGTGAATCTCG
>JAPLTI010000004.1 GCA_026398285.1 Verrucomicrobiota bacterium | reverse complement strand
GCCGATGCCCGGTTCTGGCGCGTTCCGGCGACCTCCATCAAAGCGGGGCCCGGTTTTCTGCAGTTTGATGTCAACGGTCTTCAAGGCCTCATGCAAGGAGCGGTGGCCTTCGACACTTTCACACCCCGAACCAAGACGGCTTCGCAGAATGCCAACTTTGCTCTCTACGAAGATGAGGTGAATGCCCGTGCCCTCTCAGCTCCGATTAAAATCCGGTTCATCAATGGCAGGGGACTTGCCCCGGGCCAGACGGAACTCCGCTACCTCGGCGTCCCTGTTGGCGTGGTGCACGGCGTAGAAACATCCGAGGGGCGCGTTGTTGTTACGGCCCGTCTCAACCAAGGCTATGAATTCCTCCGCCGCGAAGATTCGTTCTTCTCGATCGTCCGCCCGAATATTTCCCTTCAAGGCATCACTGGCCTCGAAACGCTCATCAGCGGCGTTTACATCGAGTGCACCCCCGGTTCCTCCAAACGACTTGCGGATTCTTTTACAGGGCGCTCGACCATCGATGCTGAAGAAATACTCCAAAGTGGCCTGACACTTAACCTCCTCTCGGATTCCACGCCCATCAATGCCGGAGCGTCTGTCTACTACCGTGGCATCAATGTGGGCCGCGTTACCGCAAAGTCGCTTTCCTCCGATGGTCGCCAGATCATGCTGACGGTCGTGGTGGAGAAAAGATATCGCCACCTCGTTCGGGCCAACTCGAAATTCTGGGATTCGAGCGGTCTCAAGGCCTCGCTGGGATTCCTCCAATTCCGCATCCAAACTGAATCCATCATGGCCCCGGATGGCCGCATCGCCTTTGCCACGCCCGACAACACTGCGATGGGAACCGAAGCCAAGAGCGGAGACTCTTTTGAGCTGAACCACGAACCCCGCCCCGAGTGGCTAAAATGGAATCCGAGCATCCCCGTGGGCGAGTAATCTCCGTGCGACTGCATGCACCCTGGGCTTGATTATTTGCTCGTCGCTTGGAATACCCCGTTCCAAGAGTTGCCAAGCGGGAGGTTCTGAAGTTCGGTAATGCGTTTGAGCAAGAAGCGGGCGGGAGAATCGATTTCTGAAATTTCCTTCAGCAGTGCCAGTGCCCCTTCAAAATCCCGGCGGAAGTAATGCTCCAGCGCCTGCGTGTAGGTTTCAGCGATCTGGATTAGTTCCTTCGGAATCTCCTTCTTCATGCCAAGCAGTTCGTAGATTTCGAGCGGTTCTGTGCGTCCGACTACGGCCACACGATCCAGCTTTCGCCAGGCAAAATCAGAGCATCCAGCGGCGTCCATGGTGTCCGAGCTCGCTATGATGCGCGTGCCATAGATTTTATTGAGCCCCTCCAAACGACTGCAGAGGTTCACGCCGTCGCCGATCGCCGTGTAGCTGAAGCGCTCCGCCGTTCCGACATTGCCAACCAATGCCTCGCTTGTGTGCAGACCGATTCTCACTTTGAGGCTCCAGCCTTGATTCGCACGCTGGAGAAGTTGTTGCTGGGCTTCGATAGCAGTCCGACAGGCCGCCCTCGCATGCAAGGTGAGGGGAGCAGGGGCATTGAAAAGAGCCATCAAGCCGTCACCGAGAAATTTATCGATGACTCCATCCTCTTTGTGGATGGCCTCACCAAACACCTCAAAGTAGCCAGTGAGTGTATCCACCGCCTTCTCCGGGGTAACTTTTTCGGCATAGCCGGTAAAACCCTCGATATCGCAAAAAAGCACCGTAATGAGGCGTTTCTCGCCGCCAAGCGAGGCAACGCCGCCCGTCTTGACCAAGTCGCGCACGATATGGATGGGCACATACTTGGAAAAAGACTTCAGACTGTCGCGCATTCGGGCGATGGATTCCGAAAGCACCCGGATTTCGCGGATGAATGATTTGGGCAGTTGTATGGAATCCATTTCAAAGCGACCGATCCTGGAGACCTCGCTTGTGAGGCTCTGCAGAGGACTGCTGACGCGCTTGGCGACCAGGGTCGCGAGAATAAGCGTAATGACCAATGCCACTACGGAAAGAATGGCGCTGCTCCGCAAAGATTTCTCAACCGATCCAAAAGTTCTATGGCGGTTGAAAACCACCGTGCTCAAGCATTTCACACCCCCTGCGACCTGAGTCAGGCGGAGGCCGATGATGAGACTTTGCCCATCCAATGAGAACTCCTCGACGATGCGTCCACTGCCATTGAAAAGGTCATCTTTCTTTCGGTCGTCAGCCAGAAGAGACATCACTTTTGAAACGAGGGATTGGGCGTGTTTGGTTTTCTGTGGTGCCAGTAATTGGCCATCCTCAAGGAAGACAATAGCCTCACATGTCGAGTTCTGCTGAAGTTCCGTGAGGTATTTTGTGATTTCCTCCAAGCTGAAATCTATCGCCAAAACTCCGATCAGTCTCTGTTCCTTATCTCGGTAGGCGAGGGAGCAGCTTATTCCCCGGTCACCTCCCACGAAATCATATGGCTTAGTCCACGCCAGGCCACTTTTAGCCTTTGCTGCTTGAAACCAAGGTCTCGTGCGTGCGTCGAAGCCTTCAAATGTCTTTTCGGGATGCTCATTTTCCAGCGAACCATGGGGGTTGATATCCCAAGACTCGGCTTTGCCATCCTGAATATTTGAGACTCGGATCGAAATTTTGCCATCTTTGCTCTGCGCGCCAGCGAAGCTCCCATCGGCAAATCCAAAGTTGATCCATGTGATTCCCTTTTCAAACGCGAGGAGCGTTGCTAATTCCGTCGCCATCTCCTTGGGATCTTTGAGAGCGATATCTCCGGCACGGAATCTATCAGTTAGTGAAAAGAGGATTCGTTCGCAGGGTTCAAAGAGGCTCTCAATCTGCTCGGCAACCGAGTCGAGGGATGCGTTGATCTGGCCCAAAGCCAATTCCTGAACAGCAGAATTTGTTGCATTGAATATCACCCATGTCACCACCGCGGACTTTGCAACGATCAGTGTGATAATGATGGCTATGAGAACTGAGCGGAAGGACATGAAATTAATGGTTCGTTGGAGGCTCGGAGGCGTCTTCGCCAGGCAGAATAGGATCAATCGCCTGAAAATCCACAGCGGGTGGAGCGTCTTTCAAGCTCACTTCTGCAGGATTGCCTACTGGCGTCGGATCTGGAATTGGCGAAAAGGCTGGGGGAGTGAATCGCAGATGCAGCGAAGTATTTCTTAAAAAAACCTCCCGACCTGTCTCGCCCTGAGATCGCTTCAGGTCGATGGTCACGGTATTTTCACCTTGCTTGAAGTGTCGCGCCGGAACGAAGAGCGAGCCTTTGCGCCAACCAGCAAGAAGCAGGCGCCCGTTCCAATCCGTAACCAACGAGGGATCATCGAGCGCAAACGAGGGAAAAGAAATCTGGCCCGTTGGCGTGGCATTTACCGATACGCTGAGTGTGGCCTCGGGATCAAGGCCCAAGGCCTCCAGATGGATCACAGCGCCTTCTACCTGACCCTCCACCGGCGCGACAAATTCGAGCACATCCTTGAGCGGTTCGACGGCTGCGGATAATTCGGCTTCGACAATCGTTCCGACCCTCACATCACCTGCCAGCAGGACTGGGCGTGCCCCGCTGACCTCGCGGTCGTCATAGACCTGAAAAGAGTCATCAACCAGTGCCGCAGTCCGCCTGCCGCCCAATACAGCCGTTTCGTCAAGTCGCGCCGGTCTGACCGCAAGGCTCAGCAGGGAATCGAATTTTCCCGCATGCGAAACCACAAGAATGCCGCCATCCTTCGTGAGCGACTGCGGCAGCAGAACCGTGCGCGAGTTCAGGCCCATGGGATTCCCGATCTCGCCGAGCCCATTGGAAATAGTAGACTCCTCCTCCTTGTGCCTCCAACCGAGCGAAGGACCGCCATCACCGGTGTCTTCGAAGACGACTGTCACGGCATACATCTCCACGCTGGCTTCTTTCCAAAGAGGCGCAATGGGGATTTCCACCTTTGCAAAATCCGGCCTGATGGAAGCCGGACCCTCCATCCAAGCGGGGAGGGGACTCATTTGGACACCTGGTTTCAAGGCAAGGAGGAAGGGATCAAAAGTTCCTCCAGCAGGAATCGAAAGCTCAACCGCGCGCGCGGGGTAGGACACAAAAAGCAAAAACACAACCACCACCACACCAAACGAGCGGAATCCTTTTGATAATTTGGGATGGTTCTTGGCAGTCATTATGGAAACTCGCTTTGCGTTTGCCCTAAGGCGTCGCGAGCATAATCTGATTCCTCTCCGTTCATGAAAGAAAAAGAAACCGATCCCCGCATCCACTCCCTCACAGCCGAAGTCGCCGAAGGCAAAGCCACCCGATACATCGAGCAGATGATCGACACCGCGCTGGGGTTCGGCAGGGATCACGCCACCATTGCCGAACTTAAGCTCATGAACCGCGCCCTGCGCGAAATGCGCACCGCGGCCCGCGTCTTCGCCAAGTATAACCGCATCCGCAAGGTGGCCGTCTTCGGCAGCGCCCGCACGAAACCTACCCAGCCCGAGTATGGGCAAGCCCTCGCCTTCGGGAAAAAAATTGTCGAAGCCGGTTACATGCTCATCACAGGCGGTGGCGATGGCATCATGGGCGCCGCCCAAGCGGGGGCAGGGGCCGAAAAGAGTTTCGGACTCAATATCCGGCTCCCATTCGAACAATCTGCCAACCCGACCATCCATGGCGACCCGAAGCTCATCGACTTCAATTATTTTTTCACCCGCAAACTGAACTTCGCCAAAGAGACCAGCGCCTTTGCTCTCTTCCCGGGCGGATTTGGAACGCATGACGAGGGCTTCGAAATCCTCACCCTCATGCAAACCGGAAAAATGCCCATCGTTCCCATCGTGATGGTGGACCGCCCGAATGGCCACTACTGGGAGACCTGGCGCCGATTCATCACAAACGACCTCCTCGCCAATGGGCTGGTCTCCGAGACCGACTTCCACCTCATCCACTTCACCTACGATGTGGACGACGCCGTGAAGCACATTTCGGACTTCTACCGGAATTTCCACTCCTACCGCTGGGTGCGCGAAAAAATGGTCATCCGAATTAACCACGCCCTCACCGAAGAATCCATTGCCGACCTCAACACCCGCTTCGACGGCATCCTCGCCTCAGGCAGCATCGATCAAACATCCGCCCTCGAAGAAGAAGCTGACGACCACCACCTCCACCACATGCCCCGCATCGTCCTCGT
>JAPLTI010000189.1 GCA_026398285.1 Verrucomicrobiota bacterium | reverse complement strand
CTTGCATTTGCGCAGGCGGACAGCGATGTCGCCCTCTGAGGTCATTGTTCCTCCTCGTTGTGAAAACCAATGCGTCTTTTATGTTGAGCTGGTGGCGGCGTGAGCAAGGGCTGGAGTTGCCGCCAGATAACGCCGAGAGATCGATCTTGCTCGAGCAGTGTCTTGTCGATCTCGGCCAGCCTTTTCAGGATAGCTGTATTGGCGGCAAGTTGCTCGCGCATCTGAACAAATGCCCTCACCACGAAAACGCTCATTTTGACCGCCTCAGGGCTGTTCAGAACAGAGGCGGCCATGATCGCCCCGTGCTCGGTGAAGGCGTAGGGCAGAGTTTTGGAAAATTTGAGCCGGGCAAGGTGGTCGCAATTTGCGACCACCTCCTGCTTTTCTGCAGAGGTCAGCTGAAAAACAAAATCCTCAGGAAACCGTGCAGAATTACGTCTTACCTGCTCATTCAGGCGTTTGGTCGGCACATCGTAAATCATGGCGAGATCGGCATCCAACAGAACCCGCTGGTTGCGGATGGTGAGGATGAGTGATTCAAAAACGGGTTGCTTTTTCATGGTTGGTGAAAGGGCATTCCGATAGCCCGCACGGGTCGTGTCCGCTCGGCCTCGAGCCAGTCGGTGTGGTCGAGGTATTCTTCAGAAATGGAGCATGGCTTGCCAAGGATGCTTCGGGTCAATCGGCGGCTCTCGAAAGCGCGCCAGACTGCTTCGTCGTCGTTGAATTGCCGGGCGAGGGCTTGCGCGTCGGTGCAGACGCATATCATCCCACCTGCGTGGTTGAACATGTCCTTGAGCGGATGGTGTGGTTTCACAATGGCGTCTTCTTTTATCCAGTTCGGCATAGGAACGATATGTAGCGACACTGATTGGGCGGCCGATTTTTTGAAGGATAAAATGACGGCATCTCTCCAGCCTCTCACGCGCGCGGGTGAAATTTTTTGATCACCGCCTGAAGGCCGCTCTTTTCGATGTGGGTGTAGATTTGTGTGGTCGAGATGTCCGCGTGGCCGAGGAGTTCTTGAATGACGCGGAGATCGGCTCCACCGCCGAGCAGGTGGGTGGCGAAGCTGTGGCGCATGAGGTGGGGATAGACATTCGCTTCGATGCCGGCGCGGGCGGCGTATTGTTTGATGAGTTGGCGGATGCGGGGAGTGGTGAGCTTTTTTCCTCGGACCGAGAGGAAAATCTCGGCGCCGGTTTTTTTGGAGACGAGTTCGGGGCGTTCGCGTTCGAGGTAGGTTCGAATGGCTTCACAGGCGGGTTGCCCGAGCGGGATGAGGCGGGTTTTTTTGCCCTTGCCGGTTACGCGGATGAATGAGGCGTCGAGGTCGATGTTTTCGAGCCGTGCATCGCAGAGTTCGGAAACACGCAGACCGCTGGAGTAGAGCAGCTCGAAGATCGCGCGGTCGCGGAGCCCGAGCGGATCATTCGGCCCGATGCTTTCGATGAGCTTTCGCACCTGCTCGACATGCAGGGCTTCGGGAAGGTGCTTTTCTGGGCGAGGCAGCGTGAGGGTCTCGGCGGGATTTTCCTTCCATGCGCGACGGGTGACCAGGAAGCGGAAAAAAATCCGCACGGCCACGGCATCGATCCTCACCGAGGAAGCTTGGAGTCCGGAGCGCTTGCGGGAAACGAGAAAGTCAGTGATCTGCTGAGGCTCGACCTGCCTCCACTCGCGCGTCTGCGTGTGTTTTTCCAACCAAGCGGAGAAGGCCTCCAACGACCGCTGCACGAGCAATTGATAGCTGTCGGAAAGCCCCCGCTCCGTAGCCAGATACATTAGAAATTCTTCGATATCTTGAGACATCACAGTCACCAGTCTCCGGCTTTACCGCCCTCGCGGCAAGAGGACTTCCGTCGTGCGATTTAAGAGACTCCCGATCGGCAGGCGGGTGAAATTTTGTTCACCCTCGACGCGGTCTGTCCGCGCGTCGATAAAGAGGACTCGCTTCTTCTATGGCCGCTGACGACCGCTCGATTTTAGACAAATATCTTTCCCGGTGGAGGTGGGTTTTGTTGGCCTTGCTTCTTCCCGCAACTGGACTGGGCCTGAGCCGCATTCGAGTGGATGCCAATGTGCTCGATCTCCTCCCGCAGGATTTGGTGGCGGTGCGCGGACTTAAAGTTTTTCTGGGGCATTTCGGGCAACCGCGCGAGTTGATCGTGATGGTCGAGGCCAGCGACCCAGCCGAGGCGCGCGCGCTGGTTGATTCGTTGGCTGATGACCTCCGCGCCACTTCCACGCTGGCAGTCCACAGCGCTCCACCATGGGCGGCGGATCCGCGCGAGCTTGTGCCTCTGGCGGCCTACGCACTTCTCAATCAGGAGCCGGAAAAATTTCACGCAACACTCGAGAAACTCTCACCCGCAGGTGCGAGTGCCCGCGCCTCGGAAGCTGTCGAGCGCCTTGGAACGACTGTGGCTCCGGAGGAATTAACGCGTCTCGCCTACGATCCGCTGAATCTCCTCTCCGCGCTGCCATCCACCGCCTCACCGGATCTGGCCAACCACGAGTTTTCCTCTTCGGATGGCCGCACGCGGCTTCTGTATGTCACGCCGCTTGCACCAACGCCTTCGAAGGATTGGGTCGCACAAACAACCAAGCGCATTCAGGAATGGCAATCCGCCTCGCCCGGACGCCTGGCGGCCCGTGTAGGATGGACGGGCGAGCCTGCTTTCGTGCAGGAAATATCAAGCGCCATGGAGCAGGATATGCGCTGGTCATCGATTTCCTCGCTGGCCTTTGCGGGGCTCATTTTTTTCCTCGCCCACCGGCGTCTGCGTCCGCTGTGGGGTTTGCTTTTTTATGTGAGCTGCAGCTTTGCCATCGCCCTTGGTTTGACGGCGCTTGTTTTTCCGGGGCTTTCCATCATCAGCGTCGGCTTCGCCGCCATTCTGGCAGGGCTGACAGTCGATTACGGCTTCATTCTCTACCAACGCCGCATTGAGCACGGCGGAACCTTGCAGGAACTCCGCGCCGCCACATCGCCAAGCATTTTGGCAGGCGCGGTGACCACCGCCGCAGCATTTCTGAGCCTGAACCTTTCCGGCCTCCCCGGCATTGCCCAACTCGGCACGACCGTCGCCATCGGGGTGCTCGCTGGAGCGCTTCTCATGATTTTTTTCTATTCGAGGGATCTGCATAAAATGCGGCTTCCTGCTCCCGGTCCGCTGCGTCCCTTGCCTCGGCATCTACTCCTCGCAGGAAAAGTGTGTGCACTGCTTGCCCTTCTTACAGCCGCTTGCACACTCGTTTTCCTGGGCTTCCCCCGTTGGACGGCTGATACCAACTCCATGCGGCCCCGTGAGAGTGTGGCGTATCCCACGCTGGACAGGCTTGGGCTTGCGCTGGGCAACGATCACGAAGTCCTGAATGTCATTGTTTCAGGCCCCACGGAATCGATTGTTTCCGAAAAACTCGCCCTCGCGCGGGCATCCCTCACACAGGCTCTGCAGGAAGGGCTGCTCTCGAGCTTCGAGTTGCCCGATACGCTGTGGCCGCATGAGGAATTATTAAAAACCAATCTCGTATCGGCCATCGCTGCGGCATCTCAAAAACAACAGCTCTGCGAGTTGCTCACG
Source organism: Verrucomicrobiota bacterium (assembly GCA_026398285.1). Taxonomy (GTDB): domain Bacteria; phylum Verrucomicrobiota; class Verrucomicrobiia; order Chthoniobacterales; family Terrimicrobiaceae; genus UBA967. The sequence goes on along the minus strand of JAPLTI010000189.1, from coordinate 41 downwards.
GACGCCGGTTTTTCGGAAGCAGGCACATTTCTCACCGGTGG
>JAPLTI010000377.1 GCA_026398285.1 Verrucomicrobiota bacterium | reverse complement strand
GTGTTTTCATGTGTGAAATCGATAGCACAAGGCTCCCGACCGGGGAAGATCAGTGCGCTTCGGAGAGGATGAGTTTCAAAATTTGCTGCTGGGTGGCAGCCATTTTTTCGGCTTCGGGCGGAGTGATGTCATCAAAGCCGGAGAGATGAAGGAGTCCGTGGATGATGTAGAGGGCGAGTTCCTGAGTTGTGCTATGACCGAACTCAGGTGCGCGTGCGGCGGCGATGTGAGCACAGACAAGAATCTCGCCGTAGGGAAAGGTGATGACATCCGTCGCACCTGGTATGTTCAGAAAGTCGCGGTGCACTTTCGCCATGGCGCGGGAACCGAGGATGCTGATCTCGACGCCTGCCAGAGCGGCCAACTCAGCGTTGTTTTTTTTTGCAAGAGCGAGGCAGTGGGGAAGGGCTGCCGCTGTGAGGCGCTCCAAAAGCTTGCTGTCGTAGGAGACGGAGCGTGCGTTGTGGGATAGAGATGTTTTAAGCAGCGGCGACCTCACGCGGCGGATTTTTGTTCGCGTTTTTCCGGCGCGGGGCGTTCCTCGCGTTTCGGATAATCGATGCGGGCGTGGAGCATGTTGACGAGCGAGAAGCGGAAGCTGTCGGCGATCTTCCAAATCTCGGCAATGGTCAATGGCGCCTCGTCGAGTTGTCCCTCGTCGAGGCGGGCTTTGATGATGTTTCTCACGAGGTCGTCGATGCGTTGCGGTGTCGGGCGATCAAGACTGCGCGAGGCGCTTTCGATCGAGTCGGCGAGGCTCACGATGGCGGCCTCCTTCGTCTGCGGGCGGGGTCCGGGGTAGCGGAAACTCTCCTCGCTCACCTCGGGAATATCCTCCTCGCGCATGTTCATGATTTTTCCGCCAAGGCGAGCATCCTCCTGCTGCTGCAGGGCGCGCTGGTAGAAATAAGAAACCAAGGAGGTGCCGTGATGCTGGCTAATGACATCGATGATCTCGGCGTTGAGTTTGTTTTTTAGCGCCAGATCCACGCCTTCCTTCACATGGGAAATGATAATGAGAGCGCTCATCGTCGGAGTGAGGTCGTCGTGGGGATTCGAGCCGTGGGGGATATTTTCTGTGAAGTAGTGGGGTTTTACGACCTTACCGATGTCATGAAAATACGAGGCAACGCGGCAGATTGTAGGATTGGCTCCGACGACTTCTGCTGCGGCCTCGGAGAGGTTCGCAACGGCGAGGCTGTGATGGTAGGTTCCCGGCGCCTCCAAGCTCAGGCGCTTGAGGAGCGGGTGGTTCAAATCACTCATCTCAAGCCATGAGATGTCGGTGGTGATTTTAAAAACATGCTCGAGCATTGGCAGGATGCCGCTGACGACGATGGCTGTGGCAATGCCTGTGGCAAAGGCCGCCAAGCTCTGCCAACCAATCATCGCCCAGTCGGTCTGCGAAGGAACCTCCCAAATCACGGGGCCGATTTGGCCGAAGGCTGCGGCGAGAATCCAGGTGGCGAGGCCGACATAAACGCCGGCGCGCACCAGGCGGCTGCGGCGGCGAACTTGCAGCGTCACGAAGACACCGATGAAGCCGGTGATCAGCGAAATTACCAAAAACACCGGGTCGATGCGGCCAACAAGGAGCGAGCCCCAGAGGCTGGAAAAAACGGCGGCGTAGAGGCCGTGATTTCTACCCAAGAGCACGGAAAGCACAAGAGGCGCGAAGGCGTAGGGAATGAGAAGCGGCGCGAGTTGGAGGTCGAGGGCGCCCGCAGCGGCCTGGCTGAGCAGGATTTTGATGACGGCCAACTGCGTGAGCAGCGTTCCCAACACAAGGCAGAGGCGGGAATTTTGCCGAAATGTCTGGGGATGGTTGATCCAGAGTTGCGCGACAGCCGTGGCAAAAATGAGCAGACAGAGCAGGAACTTTTTGGCGGGTTCATCCTGCTGGCCGGTGAAAATCAATGCCGCGAGGCCGAAGACGAAAGCAGCAAGCAGAACGGCACGTATCGGCCAGCCATTTTGAAGGGCGGAGAGAAAATCACTCTCTTCGACCTGACGACGCCGCTTGCTGGAGGAAAACCCCTTCCAGACGAGTCGCCAGCGTTTAAAGATTCCGAACATTTTAGATTCTACTTTCCCGTGAGCCCCGGTGGTTTTTGTAGGCTAGGATCACGGCCTGGACGAGCGGATGCCGCACAACATCCTTTTCGGTGAAAAAATGCATTCCGATGCCATCGACATCGCGGAGGGCAGCGACGGCTTCCACAAGGCCGCTGAGTTTGTTTCGCGGAAGATCGATCTGGGTGACATCCCCCGTCACCACGCAGCGGGAGCCAAGACCGAGGCGAGTGAGAAACATGAGCATCTGCTCGGCGGTGGTGTTTTGGGCCTCGTCGAGGATGACAAAAGAGCCGCTGAGGGTGCGTCCGCGCATGTAGGCCAGCGGAGCGATTTCGATGATGTTTTTATCCATGAGCTTCTGCAGCTCATCCGGCTCCAGGAGATCGTGCAGGGCGTCGTAAAGGGGCCTCAGGTAGGGGAGGATTTTTTCCTGCAAGTCGCCGGGCAGGAATCCAAGAGCCTCCCCTGCTTCGACAGCTGGCCTTGTGAGAATGAGCCGTTTCACTTTCTCCTGCTTGAGGGCGGCAACGGCGGATGCCACTGCGAGGTAGGTTTTTCCTGTTCCAGCCGGGCCGACGCCAAAGGTGATGTCGTGGGACTGGATCGCCTGGACATAGGTTTTTTGTCCAGCGGTGCGTGGGACAACCGGAGGCTTGCGGGGGGAGCACTGGATGCGGGTATCGATAAGGCTCGTGAGGGATTCGGCAGAGCCTGGCCCCTTTGAGGCTTCCAAAGCGTGTTCGAATTCCTGGCGATGGATGGTGATGCCCCGCTTGACGGCGGCATGGAGTTGCTCGAGGGCATCGCGTGCATGCTCGACGGCAGCCTTTTCGCCTTCCACGCGAATCCAACCATCACGCGCGGTGATGCGGACTTCGAGCCGGCGTTCCAACTCGTGGAGCAGCTTAGGATCACCTCCGTAAACGGCCTGCGCGGTGCGGGCGTTTTCGAATTCCAGCGTGAGGGTTTCCATCGAGAACTACTTGTAGGCGTAAACCAACGCCCA
>JAPLTI010000057.1 GCA_026398285.1 Verrucomicrobiota bacterium | reverse complement strand
TCGGCCGGGGAAACCACGCGCATTGTGACCGCCTACCAAGAACTCTTGGCCGCTCGCCGAAGCGGCTCCGCGTTGCACCGCGAACTGCATGCCACCAGCCAGATCGGTGTCACCACCGGCACCTACAGCGGTTAAGGGGTCGCGCTCAGCGCGGAACCGGGGAACCGCTCAGAGAGTTCCTTCATTGCTTTGTCGGCTTCGGCATCCTTGAACGCCCGCCGATAGGCTTCGGCAGCCCTTCTGAGCGCCTTGGGAGCCACTTTGGGATCATCCACAAGAATGCTGACGGCCATGAATGCGCGTGCAGCGCTTTCGTAGTCCTGCTCGAGGAAGAAGACCTCGCCGGATGCAAGCCGGGCCTCTGCGTTGAGCTTGCCTTCAGGCTGAAGAAACAACGCCTGATCGACTGCTTGCCGTGCGGTGGCGGGACGCTTGAGGGCGATTTCGGCGAATGCCTTGGCAATGTGGGCGCGAGCTTGGGCTTGAGGATTCTGCGTCGAGGCAATCGCTTTGTCAGCGGCTTGGGATGCCTCTTCAGGCTTGGCCAAAGCGAGTTTGGTCTCCGAAATCAAAATCCAAACATCTGGCGGAACCGATGCCGGATTTTGCACCAGAGGCAAAAGCAACTTCTCCGCCTTGGCGAATTTTTTATCCTCCAGATGCCCCTGCGCGAGCCAGATCACAACCTCGGCGGGAATGGCACCACCTTTGTAATCATCAGCTTCACGGGCGGCAGCGGCGCGATCCTGGAGCTGGTATTGGGCTAGCAGGATGCGGAGCGTGGCACGATCCGCGTAGTTTTTGGAATCGAGAAGCCGGGCCTTGTCGAGGAGTGTGATGGCTTGCGGGTAGTCCTTGTTTTCAAAGGCCGCCCAACCAAGCCAGAAGTGGGCCTGCGCGGCGGCGGCAGAGTTCGGATAACGCTTCAGCAACTCTTGAAAAGCGGCTGCCATCTCCGGGTATTTCTTGAGTTGGCCTAGAGTGAGGGCTTTTTGCAGGAGGGCGATTTCGACCTCCTTGCTGAATTGGAAACGGGTGATGACCTCCTCGAAGTCGGCGAGCGCCTCGGTGTGAGCTTGGGCTTTTTGCCGGGCAAGGCCTCGTTGCAGGACGGCAGTAGCCGCGAGTTTGTCACCGGGGTATTTCTCGGCGAACGCCGTGTAAGCCCGAATGGCGCCCGCGCTGTCACCGGAGGCATCGAGCGCCCAGGCGAGCTTGTAAAGCGCGGCGGAGCGCTGCTCGGGCTTGAGCGAGGGATTTTCCACAAGAGGTGCGTAGGCTGTGGCTGCGGCGGCGTAGTCGGGTTTCTGGAAAAGCGCCTCGGCTTTAAGAAGGGCTGCAGAGGCGCTTTGCTTCGGATCGGTGGATGCCGCCAGAAAGCGGTCTACTTCGGCGACGAGAGCGGGGTCTTTTGTTGCGTAAAGGCTAAGAAGGCGCTGGTAGCGAACATCGGCAGATGCCGCGCTGGGATTTTCCGAAACGATGCGATCATAAACGCGCTTGGCTTGATCTTCATTGCCGGTGCGTCTCCAAGCGGCAGCAAGAATTCCCAAGGCATCCGGGCGGGCAGTGGCGGGCAGATCCTTCTCAATCACCTCCCCCATTTGGGTGATTCCTTGAAAGTCTCCGGAGTCATAGCGCAGGCGGAGGGCGGCGAGGATTGCCTCAGCCTTGATGGCAGAGTCTTGTGTGCTGAATGCGGTCTTGTCGAAAAGCTGGAGGGCTTTAGCTGTGGACCCAAGCTCCGCAGCAAGGCGAGCGGCCTGCAAGGCGGAGCGGGAGGCGAAATCGGGTGATGTTGAGGTATTTGCCAAAAACTCACAGGTTTCGAGAGCGGCTTGTTTTTTGCCTTGTTTCAACTGAACAGCGGCGAGAGCAAGTGCGGCATTTTCGCGATAGGGATTCGTCCCCTCGGTTGCAAGAACGGCTTTGTAGCGGTCTTCGGCAGATTGATTTTGCTGAAGGGCGGCGAAGCTTCGCGCGGCGAAGTAGGCGGCGGCGAGGCGGATACCGGGCTCCTTGGCTTCCCTTGCTGCGAGATCGAATTGAATGGCGGCAGGCTGATGAAGGTTTTCCGCAGCGAGGATTTCGCCGAGGCGATAGGCCCCGGCAGCTGCAAACTCACCAGCCTGAAATTGCATGACCAGTTTCTCGTAAGCGGCGCGGGACGCAGCTGCGTTTCCTGCCATACGGTGGCACTCGGCAAGACGGAAAAGGGCCGCATCGCGGGCAGGCGAGGTAGTGCCCGCAATCAGAAACGCCTCATACTCAGGAATGGCCAAGTCGTAGAGCCTGCGCGAGTAGAGGTTGTTCGCACGATCCAACGCTGAGTCAGCATGAGAAACCGCACCGCCTGCAGGCGCGATTCGAATGTTTTGAGGGTCATCCAAAACGGCGGGTGTGGAAGCGGGAGGCGCAGCGGCAGGAAGGGGAGAAGGTTCCACTGCGGGCGGTGGAACAGCCTGTGCGGGAGCGGGAGGCTTCACCGACTCCGCACGGCGAACTTCGACTGGCTGTCCATCGGGAAGACGGTCCATCCAAGAGGGATTCTCATAATTTTCCAGCGATGGCGCATTTGCAGGCAAGGCACGGCGAACTTCTTGCGCCTGGGCGATGGCAGCCAGGCCGAGCAACGAGAAAATCAAATTCCGCTTCATTGCTGACGGCTCGTCGCGAAGGCAACGTTCCAGATATTGGCGCGGCGGCAGGCATCCAACACATCCACGACATGCCGGTAGTCCGTGCTCTCGTCCGCGCGGAGGATCACAGCCTGGTCAGGATAAAGGGAGACGATCTTAGTGAGAGTTTCCAAGAGGGCTGCGGAATCCATACTCCGGCGGTTCATCACAACCGTGCCGTCGGATTTGATATTCAGAATGACCTCACCAACCGCGCGGCGGGTTTCCTTGCCTTCACGGGCCTTCGGCACCTTCACCTCCAACTCGGTTTCGTTTCTCGAGAAATTCCAAGTGACCAGAAAAAAGATGAGGAGGAGAAAAACGATATCCACCATGGGAGCGATCTGGAAACCCGGCGCGGCGGGTTGAATGGAACCGCGAAAATTCATTTCAATCGTTCGATCTGGACACGCTGATGTGGGCAAGCAGGACTGTGGAGGCCGCCTCAAGATCAGAAATCATTCCCTGCACTCGCCCGCGAAAAAACGCATAGAAGGCCATCAGAGGAATGCCGATCAACAATCCCGCCGCCGTGGTAATGAGCGCCTCAGCCACACCGCCCGCGAGGAGCATAGGGCGTGAGGAAACGACATCATTTGCAACGACGGTGAAGGAGGTGATCATTCCCAGAACCGTGCCAAGGAGACCGAGCATCGGAGCGATGGAACCGATGTCCGCGAGATAGCTGATGCGTTGATTCCAAAGACTGGCGAGCCGAATGCCCTCGGCTTGGGCGATCTCCCGCACCTCCGCCATGGATGATGTCGGATTTTTTGTGAGAAAATTTAGCGCCCGTTCCATCACACTCGCGATGGCTTCATTATGGCGGTGTGAGAGTGCCAAGAGGCCGAGATAGTCGCCTTTGCGAATGAGCGCATCCGCCGCTTGCATGTAGCGGTTGCTCACCACCGCCCCCCGGTGCAAGGTCATGAGGTAGGCGAGGATCAACATGAGGCCCAGAACCGAAATGGCGCCGAGCGGATACATGACTGGTCCGCCAGATTGAATAATCTGCCAAAGGTCCGTCGGGCGGGCGGTCTGTTCCTGAGAAAAAGCCGGAGACGCGAACGCCAGCAATGATGCGGCGCAGAGGATCAGTTTCATAGGCGCAGAGATTACCAGCGCGCCACTTGCTTGCAAGCCCTGCTCCGCAAGCGAGGAACTTGCGAAGCGGTTTATTTTTACTGCTGCATTCCCGAAATGATGCTGATGAGCGGCATGAAGAGCGCAATGACGATTGTTCCAACTACAACAGCCAGGAAAACAATCATCACAGGCTCAAGCATGGAAGTGAGGCCTGCGACGGCATTATCCACTTCGTCGTCGTAGACATCAGCGATCTTGAGAAGCATGTCCGGCAACTGACCGGTTTCCTCACCGACATCGATCATACTGACAACCATGGGAGGGAAAATCCCGCTTGCTTCGAGAGGTTGCACTATCGACTCGCCCTCGCGCACGCTGTCATGGACGCGGTTAATAGCTCCAGCAATGACGGCGTTGCCTGCGGTCTCGCGTGTGATGTTGAGTGCTTGCAGAATCGGCACGCCGCTTGTGACCAGAGTGCCGAGGGTTCTTGAAAAACGAGAGATCGCACTTTTCTTGGTGAGATCGCCAAAAAGCGGGGCACGCAGGAGGAATGCATCAATGGCGGCAGAGCCTTTCGGGGTTTGGGAAGCGAATTTGTATGCTACGGCGAGTCCAGCGATAGCTCCAACGATGAGCAGGAGGTTGTTTTTAACGAAATTACTGGTTCCAATGACAAACTGAGTCAACCCAGGTAGGGGCTTGCCACCGAGCATGTCGGCAAAAATGGCTTCGAATTTGGGAACGATGAATACCAACAAGAAAGCCATGATGATGATGGCGATGACCAGAACAATCACCGGATAAAACATGGCCGAAACGACTTTGTTTTTCGTCTTCTGTGCTTTCTCTTGGAACTCGGCGAGACGCAGCAGAACGATCTCCAGCACGCCACCGAGTTCGCCGGCTTTGACCATGTTGATGTAGAGCTTGTTGAAAATGCGAGGGTGGCCGGCCAAAGCTTCGGAAAATGTCCCGCCACCTTGAACGGAGTCGGCGATACCAACGATGGTTTTTTTGAGAACGGGGTCGGGCTCCTGCTTGGAGAGCACGGTCAACCCGCGAAGGAGCGGCAGGCCCGCGTCGATGAGCGTGGCTAACTGCCGCGTGAAAATCATGAGAGTCCGTCCCTTGATTGTCTTCTTCTCAAGGAAGGGAATGTTCAGGTTGATCTTGATGTCCTTCTTGGCGACGGATGCCGAAGGCGCTGCAGCCTTTCGCTTGGGGGCCTTGCCGCCCTCTGTGATCGACTTTGGAAAGTAGCCCGCTTGCCTGATCTGGGCTACGGCTTCGGCTTGGGAGGCGGCGTCAATGACACCGGTGGTTTCCTGGCCTCGGGCGTCGAGTGCGACATAATTGAAGCTTGGCATAAGATGTATCTGGGTTGGTGGATGTCTCTAAGAAATCAATGCGGAATCTGTTGCGGTCTGTCGAGCTTGGATTTTCAGGACTGGCCCACATAGGGATTCCATTCGATTTCATGGCCGACTGTGGTTTCCGGCCCATGCCCCGGCAGGACTCGCGTCGCTGGGTCGAGTGGAAAGATTTTTTTGCGAATACCATCGAAAAGGAGCGGACCATCGCCGCCCGGGAGATCCCAGCGGCCCACGCCCTCGCGGAAAAGGACATCACCCGCGACGAGCAAACCATCTTCGGCAAAGTAAAAACACAGGCTTCCCGGGCAATGGCCAGGCACATGGAGGCAGAAAATTTTCAATCCGCAGATCGCCTGCGTTTCTCCTTCCTCGAGGAGCAGATCCGCAGAGCAGGGTTCGTATTGGATATCGAATCCATGCCTCTTAAAAAAAGCTCCATCAGCCAGCATCGGGACTGTGTCTGGGTGAAAAGCCACCCGGCAAGCATGGCGGCGCTGGATTTTTGCTGCATCCATCACATGGTCGAAATGTCCATGAGTCAGAATAAGCCAATCGATCTTCTCACCGGCAAAGTGCTCATCCGCTCCCTGGGGAGCGTCGAAAAGAATGTTTCCCGATGGGGTCTGGAAGAAATAGGCATTGGTGTCCAGCGGACCACCGGTAAAAATATTGAACGGCTTCATGTGCTGTCGGGTCGTATGATGAAAAAGCGGAGATTTGATTTTTGTCGACATCTCTGCAAGGTTTTCAATCCATCCATCATGAATTTTTCTAAACACGCCATCGCCACCATTTTCACGGCGATGGCTTTCCTCCTGCCGGCTGGCGCCGAAAAATCCAACGCGGTCGATCAGGGACAAGTCGCCTTGGCTGTCGCAAATTGGCTCCAGCAGGCCCACTACAGTCGCAAGGAAATGGACGCGGATATGTCGGCCAAGCTTCTCGCGACCTATTTGGAGCTGCTCGACTACAACAAACTCTACTTCACGCAGCAGGATGTGGATGAATTCACGCTGAAATACGGCGAGTCGCTGCACAAATTCATTCGTTCCGGCGACCTCTCACCGGCCAGGGAAATCTTTCAACGCTTCAAAGAACGCGTCGAAAACCGTGTCGCTACCAACAAGAAACTCGCGGCAAAAAAATACGATTTCCAAGGAAAGCGGGAGGTTGAACTGAACCGTCAGAAATCCCCCTGGCCGAAGACTCTCGATGAAGCCGATAAAATCTGGCGCGACCGCGTGGAGGCCGAACTCCTTCAAGAACATCTGAGCGAACTCAAACTCCGCTCGCCCGAAGAGACTGTGACACGCCGCTACGACCAAGCCCTGCGCAATGTGCGTGAGATGAGTCCGGATGATGTCACCAGCACCTTCCTCAAGGCTCTGACCCAAAGCTACGACCCCCACTCGGAATACATGAGCCCGACGGAGATGGAGAATTTCCAGATCAACATGAAGCTTTCGCTCGTGGGCATCGGAGCTGTTCTGCGTTCAGAGGATGGCTACACAAAAATCATGGAAATCGTTCCCGGAGGCCCTGCCGACCGCGATGGACGCCTGAAAGTCGGAGACCGCATTCTGGCCGTCGGACAAGGCGAGAAGGAGTTTGAGGATGTCGTGGACATGAAACTCGACAAGGTCGTGGAGAAAATTCGGGGAGCCAAAAATTCCATTGTTCGGCTGCAGGTCATACCAACCGATGCGGATGATCCCTCGAAACGCTCCATCATTGAGATCACTCGCGATGAAGTGAAGCTGAAGGATCAGGAAGCCAAAGCCGAACTCCTTGATGTCACCGACGCCGAGGGCAAGGTCGCCCGCATCGGGTGGATCACTCTGCCCTCCTTCTACGCCAACATGAGCGGCGACGGGGAACCCAAGAGCACGACTGTGGATGTCGAAGCACTTTTGACGCGCCTCAAAAAAGAAAACATCGAAGGGCTTGTCATAGACCTCCGCCGCGATGGTGGCGGCTCCC